>URTZ01000038.1 GCA_900550825.1 uncultured Collinsella sp.
GTCATCGTCCCGGCGTTCAGCATCAGGGTAGCGCTGCGACGCGGAAATCGCGCGCTGTTGACGCGCCCCCGCAGTGCCCGCTTCCCCCAAGGACAATTATCAGTGCAGGTAGAAGCGTTGTCGCTATCCAGCGTGGTCGGCATGTCTAGAATTTGCCGCACGCTTCTGGTTTGAGCGGCTCTCGCAGTAGGTTTTCATGGTTCGGATTGGCTTTGGTTACATGACTTTTCCCGTAGTTACGTAGCTTATGCAGGTCTCCTATCTCTTGCCGTAATATAATTACGGCAAGAGATAGGAGACTCTCATGCTTAAGCGTTTTACTGTTGATGGCTATAGGAATTTTTCGACTCGGGTTTTATTTAATTTTGCTGCTTCTCGTGATTACCAGTTTGCAGAAAATAACGTTAAAAACGGAACCGTGAAAACCGCACTTTTGATCGGCAGAAATGCGTCTGGTAAATCGAATTTCGGTTCAGCTTTATTCGACATTACGCTCGGCTTTCCAGAGGCATTCGATTATTCTGACCAGGATGATCGTCTGTTTTTGAATGCTGACTGCGGGCGAGGTACGGCACAGTTCACTTATGTCTTTGAATTTGACGGTCGCGAAATCAATTACAGCTATGAGAAGACTTCTCCGACTACTTGGCTTCATGAGAGCCTATCGATTGATGAGAGTCTCATTTTCGATTTCAATAACGCACGCGGCGTTTTCGAAGAGAACCATCTTGAACGAATCGGTGCTGCTGGGATCAATTTTGAATTCTCCGATACTTCGTTGAGCCTTCTTTCATATATAACGAGCAGTCTTCCAACTAATGTTTTAGGCGTCTTGGCGGAGTTGCGACGATTTGTCTCGCGCATGAGGCTGATTCGCATGGACTTTTTTCGATTAAAAGGGTTTGAAACAAGAAGGGTAATCGACAAGATCATACGCGAGAACAAAGTTGCGGAATTCGAGTCATTTATTCGCAATTTTGGAGTCGATGAGTCTCTGATCGTTATTAAAGAGTCCGACGGCTCGCCTGTTCTGTATTTCAATCACCCTATTCGATGCATCCCGTTTGTCGAGGCATGTTCTAGCGGTACAAGAACCCTGGTTAAGTTGTTCTCTGAGCTTGAGCTTAACGAGTCGGCCAGTTTTTTGTTCATAGATGAGTTTGACGCTTTTTGTCACTTTGAGATGGCAGAGAGCCTTTTGAAGTTCTTTGCTTCAAAGGCATCGTGTCAGATACTGTGCTCGACCCACAATACCTCGCTTGTTAAGAATGGCGTAATGAGGCCTGACTGCGTTTATCAAATCTCTGCAAAAGGGGGCATTCGAACTTTGGCCGATTCCACCGATCGCGAGTTGAGGCTTGGCAACAACATTGAGAAGCTCCTCCGTGCCGGAGAGTTTGACTAGTCATGAACAATGCGTCCGTAAAGAACGTCCTGCTCATTGTCGAAGGTGCTAAACGCGAGCCTCAGCTGATGGAGCGCATGTTTGATTCTTTTAGCCTCGCAGATGATCATCAAATTGTTCATGTCGAGATTAATGTTCATGACTTTCTAGACAAGTTCTTTCAAGAATACGGTTGCGATTTTGAGGCCGTTGACCTTAGGTCCTTTGTTGCCGAGCTTCTTCCGGATAAAGATGATGCGACAGAGCTTCTCGAATCCAGTTTTACTGACACCTTGCTCATATTTGACTTAGATCCTCAGGACAATCGGCACGATTTTAAGCGGCTTGAGCTAATGCAAGACTATTACTGCGATAGTACTGATATGGGTCAACTATATCTAAGCTATCCATCGGTTGAAGCATATCGTGATTTTGATCCCCTGAAGTATCACTCTCTGGATGATGCCCTTGTTCCTTCAGATGTGATTTTTGGTCAGCGATCTTATAAGGACTGGGTTGCCAGGAGGGGAGATTCGCTTGCGGATATTGGGCGTATTGATGGTTTTACATTTGCTTGCATTATTGCCGTCCATGCCCTGAGGTCGCTTTTGCTAACTAGTGAGCAGGTGACGCAAAATGCAAACGAGTCTGTGGCTGACTTGGCTGCGGCTGTGACCGGCGTCGACCATTCTGAACTTTTGCTCAAGGAGATTGGTCGTTTGCAGAACGGTTCATTTTGTGCTTGTTGCACCTGCATTTTCTTTATCGCAAATTGGCCCAAGAGGCTTAACGACGTTTGGAACAAGGCGATTAAGAGGGGCTTGGGTATTCGCTTGCTCTAAAGAACTCCCTCCGCCTTTTATTTTCGGAAGTGCGGGGAAAATCGAAACTCGCCGAGCATAGCCCGATTTTAGGTAACAAAACCGCAGGTCGCGGAAGTCTAAATAGGGGCTTGGTCGGCAGTTCTCGGATTTTCACCGCACTTCCGGATTGGGCGCTCATTTAACACTCTCGATGTCCCCACATCCTCTAAAAAAGTTCTTAAAACAGCCTTAAAGGCTTTCCAGCTCGCGTTGACAGCGTAAAATACGCATGTTTGACTATGAACAGAGTGGATTTTAGGGGAGGAGTACGCCATGGAGGTGCTGGTTGTTGGCAACACCGCATATGTTGACGATGACTTTTGTGCCAAGGCGTTCCCCGGGGACCATGTGCAGGTCGTAGCCGCGCAGGACACGCGCCGCGACGAGTCATCGCCCCATGCCTCGTGGAAAGAGCTTCTGCAACACCTGGATCAGGCCTACGAGTTCGACCGCATGGTCTACCTATCCAATTACCTTACCCCGCATACCGATACCGTGGGCGATATCGAGACGCTGCGCTCGGTCTTTCGTGCGTGCGCGGGTCGCCGGGTCCAACTGCTGTATGTATCGGGGCCCGCGGGTGCCGAGGGTGCCGCCGATGCTGCGGGGCGAACGGGCAAGGGCATTATTGCCCGCGCGGCAAACGACCTGTGCCGCTACTACGCTGCTCGCGATGGCGTTCAGACCAAGATCCTGCGCGTGCCCTTCCTGTACACTGCCTCCGCCGCGCTGGAAGATCCGTTTTTGGTGCCGCTGTTCGATGCGTGCTCAACCGGATCGGTCGCTCTGCAGGGCGCACAGGATGCGGCGTTTCCCCTGCTGTGTGCCGAGGAGCTTGCGGTGCTGGTTCGCCGCATCTTTGATAGCTGGGATGCCTCTTTTGAGACGCTCGACGTTGCCGATGCCTTCCATCACACTGCGGGTGAGGTGGGCGACGCCCTCATGGCGCTGTTCCCAGGGCTCTCAGTTGCCTATGGCGATTCTGCCGGCTACTCCTTGCCCGCCAGCGACGTCGCTCGCGTGCGCTATGGCTGGTTTCAGCGCCTCGACTTGCTGCGCGATCTTTCGACCATTCAAGCGCGTTGGGATGCTGGCCGCGCAAAGAAGGTCAACCCCTTGCGCGCCACCATCGACCGCATCCAAATGCGCACGCTGCCTATTAAATGCCTGGAGACGGGCGTTGCCTGGGTCCTGTTCGAGGTGCTGGAGCACCTGTTCTCCCAATCGGCCCAGCTCAACGTGCTCGATTATCGCCTGCTCTACGTGGTGCTGATCGGCACGCTGTATGGCTTGGACTTTGGCCTGGTTGCGGCGCTGCTGGCGTCGGTGGGTTTGGCCGCGAGCTACTTTACTCAGTACGGCTATACCTTCCAGGGTCTCTTTTACGAGCCGTCCAACTGGCTGCCGTTTATTGCGTACTTTGTGGTGGGTGCCGTGTGCGGCTATGTGCAGCTGCGCAACAGCGAAGCCATTAGGGCGGAGCGCGATCAAAACGAGCTCGTGCGTAATCGCAATACGTTCCTCACACAGCTTTACCACGACGCGATCGAGGACAAGCGCGCGTACAGGCGCCAGATTGTGGGTCGCCACGACAGCTTTGGCAAGATCTTTGCCGTGACGCAGGAGCTCGACGTGCTCAACCCACGCGACATCTATCGCAAGTGCTGCGAGCTTTTGGGCGAGATCCTCGAGAACGGTTCGGTGGCGATCTACCATGTTTCGGGCGGGGCATTTGCACGCCTGGTGGCAGCAAGTCCCGCGATTGCCGAAGATGCCGCACGCTCGCTCACGCTTGAGCAGCTTGCACCTCTTTTGGGCGACGGGGGTCACTCGAACCTGTGGGTGAACCGCGAGCTGACGCCGGGGCTTCCCATGTTTGGATACACGATCGAGCGCGACGGGGCACCCGCCGTGCGGATCTTTGTGCGTAGTGCAGCCGAAAACCAAATGACCCTCTATTATCAAAACCTGTTCCGCATCTTGTGCGGCCTGGTCGAAAGCGCGCTGGGCCGTGCCTTTGACTATGAGGCGGTGGCGCAGGATAAACGCTGCGTTGACGGCACTTGCGTGCTCAAGCAGGCTGCCTTTGGCCAAGAGCTCGCGGCGGCGCAGGCGCTGGCAGATAGCAAGATGGGGAGTTTTTTGCTCCTGCGCGTGGTGCCGGGCATGGAGCCTGTCGGCGAGCTGGTGGGCGCAATTGGGTCGGCAATCCGCGAGAGCGACGCGGCGGGCTTGGTCGACGGCGACGTGCTCTACCTGCTTATGCGCCAGGCAAAGGCGTGCGATCTGCCCATTATCCGCGAGCGCCTGAGCGCAAAACAGATTGCGGTGGAACCCGTCGACGGCGAGGACATCGTGGAGCTGCTGCAGCACATCTCTTACACCGGTGACGGTGAGGGGGGTGCCGCTTGATCTCGCTTGTCGTTGCTGCCGTCTTGCTGCTGATTCATGCGCTGGTTTGCCTGATGCTGTGGACGCTCATGAAGCTGGGCCTGCTGCCGGTGCGCGGACACATGCTGGCTGTGATAGTGCTGGTGCCGCTGTGGGGCCCGTTGCTGGTGGTTCTGCTATCGGTCCGCGGCGCGGTGTTTGGCGAGGGGCTGAAAGAGTCTGCGTTGGAGTCGCTGCGCTTTAACGATGACCTGCATCGCAGTATGTCGGTACCGAGTGGTGAGGACGATGCAGGCGTAGTGCCGCTCGAGGAGGCGCTCATCGTCAACGACCCGGCATACCGGCGCCGCCTAATGCTCTCCATGCTCACCGAGGAGCCCGACGCTTACCTGGCGCAGCTGCAGGCGGCTAAGCTTAACGACGACGTTGAGGTGGCGCACTATGCCGCGACGGCGGTGGCGCAGATCTCCAAAGAGTCCGACCTTAAACTGCAGCAGCTGGAGCGTGCCTTTAAGACGGACCCGAGCGCGCAAAACCTCAACGAATACTGTGATTTTCTTGGTGAATACTTGGGCTCGGGCTTGGCCGAGGGGCGCGTGGCTCAGATTCAGCGCCAACAGTACGCGCGCCTGCTTGCGCGTCGCTGCGAGCGCGAGGATACCCTTGAGCTGCGCATTCGATACGCGTCGGCGCTGGCCGATGTCGGACAGATCGACGAGGCGCAAGCCGTGACTGACCAGCTGGTGCTTGACGTGCCCGACGAGCAGGAGGTTTGGATGCTTTGCCTGCGCCTGGCCGTGATGCGCCGCGACGGTGAAGAGGTCCACCGTGTGATCGACGCGATTGACAAGCAACATGTGTATTTGAGCGCCGACAACCGCGAGCAGCTGGCGTTTTGGCGCGACGGGGAGGAGGCCCGATGAGCATGGTGCAGCATATCCGCGACCGTGCGGGCCATTTTCGCTGGATGGGACTGCTCGTGGCGTGGGCGGTCTTTATTGCCATGGCTGCCGTGCTGCTGGTGGAGCGTGCCGGCGTGCAGTATAGTGCGGGCCAGCATAAGCTGGGGATGATTGCCGCCACCGACGCTACGCCTGCAAGCTCGGCAATCTTTGGCCAAAAGCCCACGTGCCTGGTCATTACCGATTCCGATCAAGCTGGCGTCGAGGACGTAAAGGAGCAGTTCGACCAGATCCTGCTCGACATGAAGATCGCGCACCGCGACGTGGACCTTGCTCTGGATGGTACGGATGCCATTCCCTCGTTGACCTCCTTCGATCGTGTGATTTTGCTCATGCCGTCGCTCGATGGGCTCGGTACGCACCTGAGCGACATTATGAGTTGGGTGAGTGCCGGCGGTTCGCTTATGCTCGCCATGCCGCCGGATAACTCGAGCTATCTGCAAGTGATTGCCTCCAAGCTTGGCATTGAATCGGCCGGATATGACTATGTAAAAGCCGAAAGCATTGTGCCGAGCGATGACTTTATGTTGGGCGGAGGAGAGCGCTACGAGTTCTCGGATCCCTTCGATTCTTCGCTTTCGGTTTCATTGCGCGAAACGGCGCACGTATGGGCAAAGACCGGTGACGCGGGCACGCCGCTCATTTGGTCTAACGATTGCGGCAGTGGTCACACCGTGGTGTGCAACATTGGCATCTACGACAAGGTCATGCGTGGGTTCTATGCTTCGGCCATAAGCTTGCTGGGTGATGCCACGGCCTATCCGGTCATCAACAGCGCCGTGTTCTATTTGGACGACTTTCCTAGCCCCGTGCCCTCGGGCGATGGTACTTATATCAAGCGTGACTACGGCCTTTCCATTGCCGATTTTTACACCAAGGTCTGGTGGCCCGATCTGCAAAAGCTCGCGCAAAAATACGGCATTCGCTATACCGGCGTGATGATCGAAAACTACGAGGACGCGGTTAACCAGACCGAGCCTGCGCGCCAGGCCGATACCACGCAGTTTCGCTACTTTGGCGGCATGCTGCTGCAGATGGGCGGAGAGCTGGGCTTTCACGGCTACAACCATCAGCCTCTGGCGCTCTGGGATACCGATTACGGCACGCTGTATGACTACAAGACCTGGAAGAACAAGGAAACGCTCGTCGCATCGCTCAACGAGCTTATCGCTTTTCAGGACGAGGTGCTGCCCAACGCGCACGGCTCGGTTTACGTGCCGCCGTCAAATATCCTTTCGGCCCGTGCGCGCAAGCTTATCGGCACCGACGTTCCGCGCATTAAGACCATCGCCAGTACGTATTTTGAGGATGGCACCGATCTGCCCTACGTTCAGGAGTTTGGCGTGGCGAGCGATGGCATTGTGGAGCAGCCGCGCATTGTTTCGGGCGGCATGGTCGACGATTCCTATATGCGCCTGGCTGCCGTGTCCGAGCTAAACATGCACTATGTGAGCACGCATTTTATGCACCCGGACGACCTGCTCGATCCCGATCGCGGCGCCAAGGAGGGCTGGGAGGTCTACAAGGGCGGCCTGACCGACTACCTGGACTGGCTTAGCAAGTCTGCGCCCGACCTGCGGCGTCAGACCGGTTCGGAATGCTCGGGCGCCATCCAGCGCTTTTCGTCCGTGACGGTGAGCGTGGATACCAGTGCGGATGCCTGGACGCTCAGCCTGGGCAATTTCCACGACGAGGCGTGGCTCATGTTCCGCGCCAACAACGGTGAGCCGGGTGCAGTTACGGGTGGCGAGATTACGCATCTGACGGGCGACCTGTACCTGATCAAAGCTACGGACAAGACGGTGACCATTGCACGCAAGGAGGGTGGCGACAAATGAGAATCTGCTTGGTACTCGAGGGTTGCTACCCCTATGTGCACGGCGGCGTATCTACCTGGATGCATGGCTATATCCAGGCCATGCCCGAGCACGAGTTTGTGCTGTGGGTGATCGGCGCGCATGCTGCCGACCGCGGCAAGTTTGTCTACGAGCTGCCCGGCAACGTGGTCGAGGTGCACGAGGTGTTCCTGGACGATGCTCTGCGGCTTTCGGGCGAGCAACATGAAGCCAGTTTTAACGACCGCGAGCGCGAGGCGCTACGCCGCCTGGTGTCGCTCTCCAATCCGGACTGGGACGTGCTGTTCGATATCTTTCAGCGCCGTCGCGTGCATCCGCTCTCGTTTTTGCAGAGCCGAACGTTTATGGACATCTTCCGCGACGTGTGCCTGGCCGAGTACCCCTACACGCCCTTTGCCGATGCATTCCACACCATGCGCTCCATGTTGCTTCCCGTGCTCTACCTGTTGGGCAGCGAGGTGCCGGTGGCCGATGTGTACCATGCCATCTCGACCGGCTACGGTGGCCTGCTCGCCTGCCTGGGCTCAAGCGTTCACCATGCGCCGGTGCTGCTGACCGAGCATGGCATCTATACCCGCGAGCGCGAGGAAGAGATCATTCGCGCTGACTGGGTGGTGCCGTCGTTTAAGGATCGCTGGATTCGCTTTTTCTACCTGCTTTCGGAGGAGATCTACCGCCGCGCCTTCCGCGTGACGAGTTTGTTCCATAACGCCCGCAAGACGCAGATCGATATGGGCTGCGATGCGGACAAATGCCTGGTCATCCCCAACGGCATCCAGTTCGACCGCTTTAAGGACATTCCCTTAAAGCCCGATGACGGCTGGGTGGACATTGGCGCGGTGGTGCGCCTGGCGCCCATCAAGGACGTCAAGACCATGATCTATGCGTTCTTTGAGCTGCACGAGCGCCTGCCCAAGGTGCGCCTGCACATCATGGGCGGCGTGGACGACGAGGAGTACGGAGCCGAGTGCCACGCGCTGGTCGATACCCTGGGCGTGCGCGACCTGATCTTTACCGGCCGCGTCAACGTGGTCGAGTACATGGAAAAGCTCGACTTTACCATTTTGACGAGCATCTCCGAGGGCCAGCCGCTCAGCGTGCTGGAGTCGCTTGCAGCGCGCCGTCCCTGCGTGACGACCGAGGTGGGCTGCTGTCGCGAGCTGCTCAAAGGCGCCCCGGGCGACGACTTTGGCGTGGCGGGTTTTGTGACGCCGCCCATGTATCGCAAGGGCTTGGCCGATGCCATGGAGCGCATGTGCGTGAGCCGCGCCCGTCGCATTGAGATGGGGGAGCGCGGGCAGCGTCGCGTTGCCACGTACTTTTTGCACGAGCAGATGCTCGCCAACTATCGCGCGCTGTACGACGAGACGGCGTGTGCGTTTAACCTGCCCAGAGAGGGGGAGTAGCCGGTGGCCGGAATCGGTTTTGAGCTCAAGCGCCTGTTTAGGCGCAAGGGCCTGTTTGCCACGATGCGCGCTTACGGCTACGCCGGCATCGTATGCACGGGCCCCATGCTGCTGGGTGTGCTGCTGCAGGTGGGTATTTTGGTGCTGTGCGGTCTGTGGGGTGTGGGCCGTGCCAACCAGGATCTGCTGGTGTGCATGGTGACCTACACACTGCTGGCCTCGCTTACGCTCACGAGCTTTTTCTCCATGCCGGTCACGCGCTTTTTGGCTGATATGTTGTTTGCCGAGCGCGAGGATGAGATACTGCCCTCGTTTTGGGGCTCCAACGCCATCATGCTCGTTGCGGGCACGGTGCTCTACGGCGTATTTTTGCTGTTCTCGGGCGCCACGCTGCTGCAGGGGCTGCTGTGCCTGTGGCTGTTCAACATTATGATCGTCAACTGGAACGGCATGAGTTACCTCACGGCCATTAAGGATTACCGCGGTATTCTGTGCAGTTTTGCCGCGGCCATTGGCATGGCGTGCCTGTGCGCCCTGGCCGCGCTGGTGCTGGGGTTGCCGCCGGTCGAGGGGCTGCTGGGCTCGATCGCCCTGGGCTACGGTGTGATGCTCGCCTGGGACGTGGTGCTGTTATACCGGTATTTTCCTCAGAGCGATCGCAGCCCCTGGCTCTTTTTGCGCTGGCTCGACCAGTTTATGCCGCTGGCGCTCACGGGCCTGTTTACCAACTTGGGACTCTTTGCGCACCTGGTGATTATTTGGGCAGGGCCCATTGGCGTGCAGGTCAAGGGCTTGTTTTACGGCGCGCCCTATCATGATGTGCCGGCGCTCATCGCGTTTTTGACCATTCTGGTCACGACCGTCAACTTTGTGGTGTCGGTCGAAGTCAACTTCTATCCGCGCTACCGCGACTACTACAGCCTGTTCAACGACGGCGGCGTGGTGGGCGACATCGTGGTGGCCGAGGAGGAAATGCTCGCCACGCTCAACCGGGAGCTGCGGTTTTGCGCGCTCAAGCAGCTGTTTGTGACGGCAGCGGTCATCTCGCTCGAGACCACGGTGCTGTCGGCCCTACCGTTGGGCTTTAACAACCTAATGCACGGGTATTTTCGCACGTTGTGCGTGGGCTACGGCTTGTATGCCGTGGGCAATACGGTGTTGCTCATCTTGCTGTACTTTACCGACTACAAGGGGGCTGTGCTGGCCTCGGGGCTGTTTGCCGGTGTGGCCGGGCTGGCGACTGCCGTTTCTCTGCTCTTACCGCAGCAGTTTTACGGCTTTGGCTTTTTGTTGGGTGCAGCGGTGTTTTTTATCGTGGCGCTGCTGCGGCTCGATACCTATACCGCCAACTTGCCGTATCGTATCCTGAGCCAGCAGCCCATTGTGGCTATTGACAAGACGGGCTGGTTTACCGAACTTGGCCGGGTGCTCGACCGTGTTGAGCAACGCTACGAGGACAAGCGCGTGGGCGGTGATCCGCGCAGTGCGTTTGAACGTATGGTGGTTCGCCTGTTCCAAAAACATCGGGGAGGTTCTGATGATCGATAAGTTGATGTCTCGCCGCTGCCTGATCGAGGCGGCTGCCGGCGCGCTGTTGCTTTCGGGCTGCTCGTCTCAGGACGAATCCTCGACTAAAAAGGTCAAAAAGCAGGACAAGATTAAAAAGGCCGAGTCCTCGGACGGCACCAAGCACCTGCGCGATAAGGACGAGCTGTACGAGGTCTACGACGACTCGGGCATTGTGACCATGTACCTGACGGTCTCGCGCGGCAACAGCTCCGAGAACACCGACCACAGCTGGGCAGAGATCAACACGTACTCGGTGTATGACTATGCCGACATGGGTGTGACGCGCTATCAGGTTATGGGCCTGCTGCAGCCGGGCGACGAAGAGGGCCCAGTTGCCGGCGAGGTTGGCTATGGCGAGGAAGCGCCCAATGCCACCGTGCAGGTGCGTGGCCAGACGTCGAGCGGTTATACGCAGAAGAACTACAAGGTGGAGCTCAAAAAAGGAAAAGGTACCTGGCGCCAGCAGCGTGCGATTGCGCTCAACAAGCACATGGGCGAGGGTATGCGTTTTCGCAACAAGATGGCCTATGACCTTATCCGCGGGATTCCCCAGATGATGGGCCTGCGCACGCAGTTTGTGCATCTGTGGGTGTGCGACCAGACCGAAAAGTCCAACGACACCTTTGAGGACTACGGCCTGTTTACGCAGGTGGAGCAGCTCAACAAGACGGCGCTTAAGGCACATGGCCTGGATAAGAGCGGGCACCTGTACAAGGTGAACAGCTTTGATTTCCATCGCTACGAGGACACCATTAAGCTTGCCGATGATCCCGACTACAACCAGGCAAGCTTTGAAGGCATGCTCGAGATTAAGGGCGATACGGACCACACCAAGCTCATCGAGATGCTCGATGCGCTCAACGACGAATCGCAAAAGATCGATGACGTGCTCGATACCTACTTTGATACCGAGAACCTGGTCTATTGGTTGGCGTTTCAGATCCTGACGGGCAACTGCGATACGCAGAACCGTAACTGCTATCTGTACAGCCCGCTTAACTCCAAGGTCTGGTATATCCTGGATTGGGATAACGACGGCATGCTGCGTAAGCTGGAGCTTTCTCTTACCGGGTTTTCGGACTACGTGAGCTGGGAGCGCGGCGTAAGCAACTACTGGGGTAACGTGCTGTTTAACCGCGCGTTGCGCAGCAAGTCGTTCCGCAGCGAACTCGACCGTGCCGTCAAGGACTTGCGCTCGTATTTGACCGAGACTCGCCTGACCAAGATGATCAAGCACTACCGCGAGGTGACTGAATCCCTGGTCTTTGCTTCGCCCGATATCGACAATCTGCCTGTCACAAAGGGCCAATACGAGCAGATCGCCGCGGCGATTCCCTCCGAGATCGAGGAGAACTACAAGAGCTTTCGCGAGAGTTTTAAAAAGCCCATGCCGTTCTACATCGGCGTGCCGCAGATCGATAACGGTAAGCTGCGCATTAACTGGGATGCGTCCTACGACTTTGAGGCGCGCGATATTCGCTACACCGTAGAGCTTGCGCGCGACTATGCCATAAGCGATGTGGTCTTTAAGGCCGAGGACGTGCTGCTTCCCGAGGTGACCTGCGATGCGCCCGATACCGGCCAGTATTTTGTGCGCGTGCGTGCCACCAACTCCGACGGCTTTACGCAAGATGCGTTTGACTACTATGTGACCGACGACGGCAAGCACTATGGCATGAAGTGTTTTTACGTGCAAGACGGCGGTAAGGTCGTGGAGGACACGTATGAGGAGGGCTAGCGCGCTGTTTGAGCGCCTGGCGGCACCTCCCGCGCGTACCACGCAGGAGCGTTACCGCCACGAGCTCAAATATCTCATTAACGAGGGCGAACACGCCGCGCTTGCCTGTCGCATGGCGCCGGTGTTTAAGCTGGACAAGCATGCGCGGGCGGGCGGTTACACTATTCGCAGCCTGTATTTTGACGACTACTGCAACTCGGCCTACGAGGAAAAAGACGCCGGTATTTTCATGCGCAAAAAGTATCGCGTGCGCATCTATAACGTCAGCGACAAGGTGATTAAGCTCGAGCGCAAAAAGAAGTACGGCAGCTGGATCTACAAGGAGGACGCGCCACTCACGCGTGGCGAGTTTGAGCAGATTCTGGCTGGCGACTACGACTTTTTGCTGAGGAGCCCCTATCCGCTCTGTCGCGAGTTCTACATCGAGTGCATCTGCAATATGATGCGCCCGCGGACCATCGTGGACTACGAGCGCGAGCCGTGGGTGATGGACGAGGGCACTGTGCGCATTACCTTTGATAGCAACGTGCGTGCGGCGGTGGGGAGCTTTGACATCTTTGACGCGACGTTGCCCGCGCTGCCCGTGCTGGAGCCCGGCAAGCTGGTGATGGAGGTCAAGTTTACCGAGTTTTGTCCGCAGCTGGTGCGCGATATGGTGCCGCCGGGTGCGGCCGAACTCACGGCGGTCTCAAAGTACTGCCTGTGTTATGACAAGACCGCCTACCTGCGCGGTTTTAACTACTGGGAATCGGATTTTGGGAACCGAGGGGATATTTAAACCATGAGCACCAGGGACTTTTTTAAGAACTCCGTCTTGGAGGCGTTCGGTCAGGTCGACCCTGCCAAGATTGGCCTGTCGCTGCTCGTGGCGCTCGCCATGGGCATCCTGATCTATTACGTGTACAAGCGCTTTTTTACCGGCGTGGTGTATTCGCGCAGTTTTGCCGTGACGCTCGTGGGCATGTGCGTGCTCACCTGCATGGTCACGCTCGCGATCTCGACGAACGTGGTCATCTCGCTCGGTATGGTCGGTGCTCTGTCCATCGTTCGTTACCGTACGGCGGTCAAGGACCCGCTCGACCTGTTGTATCTGTTTTGGTCCATTACCACAGGCATTACGGCGGGAGCCGGTATGTATGCGCTCGTGGGGCTCACGGCGGTGGTGATCGTGGTGATGATTGCCGGCTTTGCGAGCCACCAGGACAAGGCGCGCGTGTACATGATGGTCATCCACTACACGGGTCAGACCACCGGCGACGATATCGTGCGTGCATTTGGGCGCACCAAGTTTTCCGTCAAGTCCAAGACGATGCGCGGCGACAAGGTCGAGATGGCCGTCGAGGTGTTCTCAGATGGCGTGGACATGCCCTATGCCGACGCCATTCGCACGCTCGATGGCGTGGAGGACCTGACCCTCATCCAGTACAACGGCGAGTATCATGGATAACTATGTTCCGGCGTTCTAACGAACGCCGGACCGCTCGACGCTGCGCGGGCATCTGCCGGGCGATCTGCTGCTCAAACCGTCGCTCGCGTACATGAAGTACGCTTC
>URTZ01000039.1 GCA_900550825.1 uncultured Collinsella sp.
TTGTTTCCGCAGCGGACGGCCCCATGCCCCAGACCCGTGAGCACATCCTGCTCGCCCGTCAGGTCGGCGTTCCCTACATCGTCGTCTTCCTGAACAAGTGCGACATGGTCGACGATGACGAGCTCATCGACCTCGTCGAGATGGAGACCCGTGAGCTCCTCTCCGAGTACGATTTCCCCGGCGACGACATCCCCGTCATCCGTGGTTCCGCTCTGGGCGCTCTCGAGGGCGACGCCAAGTGGATGGACGCCATTCGCGAGCTCATGAACGCTGTCGACGAGTACATCCCGACGCCTGCTCGTAACAACGACCTCCCGTTCCTGATGGCCGTTGAGGACGTTATGACCATCTCCGGTCGTGGTACCGTTGCTACCGGCCGTGTCGAGCGCGGTGAGCTCAAGCTCAACGAGCCCGTCGAGATTGTCGGCATCAAGGATACCCAGAACACCGTTGTTACCGGTATCGAGATGTTCCGTAAGTCCATGGACTTCTGCGAGGCTGGCGACAACGTCGGTCTGCTGCTCCGCGGCATCAAGCGCGAGGACATCGAGCGCGGCCAGGTTCTCTGCAAGCCCGGTTCGGTTACCCCGCACACCAAGTTCACCGGTGAGATCTACGTTCTGACCAAGGAGGAGGGCGGCCGTCACACCCCGTTCTTCGATGGTTATCGTCCTCAGTTCTACTTCCGTACCACCGACGTTACCGGTACGGTCAAGCTCCCCGAGGGCACCGAGATGGCTATGCCTGGTGACCACATCACCATCGAGGGCGACCTCATCCACCCGATCGCCATGGAGGAGGGCCTGCGCTTCGCTATCCGCGAGGGTGGCCACACCGTCGGTTCGGGCATCGTCTCCACGATCATTGAGTAAATTAGCTCTTTGATATAGCTGACTTAGAGAACCCGGCACTTATATGGGTGCCGGGTTCTTTTCTGAAATGGATATTGAGCCGTTGCTGGTGTCGAGAGGATCGACAATGGTCCTGGGCGCACCGTCGATTAGCTCTCGTTGGCTTCATTGATGTGTTCCAAATATGAATGGATCCACCGAGAACCAATTGATTCGAGGTTTTCATTGACAGCACTTACGTGGAGCTGATAAAGTAACAAATCGTGCCCGTACGGGGCGGAAATGAAAGGTTCAGGATACATGCGTACTCTAGTTACTCTTGCGTGCACTGAGTGCAAGCGCCGCAACTATACGACCACCAAGAACAAGTCGACCATGCCTGATCGTATGGAGATCAAGAAGTATTGCCCCTGGTGCCGTCACCACACGCTGCACAAAGAGACTCGCTAGTCTCTAGTCACATACGCCAGTAGTTCAATTGGTAGAGCATCGGTCTCCAAAACCGAGTGTTGAGGGTTCGAGTCCTTCCTGGCGTGCCAGTCATTATTCCGTAAGCTCCCAATTGGGGGCTTACGGTTTACTCATGTATAAGCGCATTGCGCGGAGGTAACCCAAATGGCCAACAAGAAGAACAAGAAGAAGGCTCAGCAGCAGGCGCCTGCCAACAACGCTGCCGCCAACTCCAAGGTTGAGGCCAAGAAGGCCGTTGCCAAGAAGAACGAGAAGGCTGCGAAGTCCAAGAAGAACGAGAAGCCTGGTTTCTTCGCCCGCACCAAGAAGTATTTCGCCTCGGTCAAGTCCGAGATGAAGCGTGTCACGTGGCCCGATAAGAAGGAGCTCGTGAACTACTCGGTCGTCGTTTGCGCTTCTCTGATCGTCGTCGGCGTCGTCATCGCTCTGCTCGATGCTGGCTTTGGCGAGGCTCTTGCTCTGTTCTCTGGATTGAGGGGCTAAACCATGTCTAAGCGTTGGTACGTCGTTCACACTTACTCTGGATACGAGAACCGCGTTAAGTCCGATCTCGAGCATCGCATCGAGACTATGGGCATGCAGGACCGTATCTTTGATAT
Source organism: uncultured Collinsella sp. (assembly GCA_900550825.1). GTDB lineage: Bacteria > Actinomycetota > Coriobacteriia > Coriobacteriales > Coriobacteriaceae > Collinsella. Next base: position 1,922 of record URTZ01000039.1, read on the forward strand.
CGAGATTCCTATGGAGCGCGTCACCGAGATTAAAGAGGGTGGCAAGCGCGAGACCAAGGATTCCAAGATCTTCCCGGGTTATGTTCTGGTCCGCATGGAGATGGATGACGATGCTTGGACGTGCGTTCGTAACACACCCGGCGTCACCGGTTTCCTAGGCGGCAACGGCAAGCCCGCTCCGCTTTCCCGCGACGAGTACAACAAGATGACTCGTCGTCCCGGTAAGGGCGATTCGCCCAAGCGCACCTCGGTTGATATTCAGGTCGGCACGTCCGTCCGCGTCACCGATGGCCCGCTTACCGACTTTGATGGCAAGGTCTCCGAGGTTAACACTGAGGCTGGCAAGCTCAAGGTCACGCTGATGATCTTTGGCCGTGAGACGCCGGTCGAGCTCGACTTTAACCAGGTCGCTGTCATCGCTTAAGTTTTTGTCCGTTCGCGCGAGCGTGCTTCTTCTGTGACTGCTCATCTCAGGAGTGCTTCTAACACGTGCGTGCTTACGATATAGCAAGTACTTCACACTCGTGATTCGAAAGGAATGACCATGGCTGAGAAGAAGGTTGCCAACGTCATTAAGCTCCAGATTCCTGCTGGTGCCGCTAACCCCGCTCCTCCCGTCGGCCCCGCCCTGGGCGCTGCTGGCGTGAACATCATGCAGTTTTGCCAGGCCTTTAACGCCGAGACGCAGGACAAGAAGGGCGACATCATCCCCGTTGAGATCTCTGTCTACGAGGATAAGTCCTTCTCCTTCATCACCAAGACCCCGCCGGCGGCTCACCTCATCAAGAAGGAGCTGAACCTTAAGTCTGGTTCCGCTAAGCCCCAGGCCGACAAGGTTGGTCAGCTCTCCCAGGAGCAGCTCACCAAGATCGCCGAGATCAAGATGCCGGACCTCAATGCCAACGACATTGACGCCGCCAAGAAGATCATCGCCGGTACCGCCCGTTCCATGGGCGTCACCATCGCTGAGTAGCGATTTCTTTAGGTAATGACGGGTGCTCCGACCGGGGCGCCCGTCATATGTGTGCAATAGGGCACACGATACGATGTGGGAGGGCATAAGCCCGTTTAACCACAGGAGGTAATGCACATGGCTAAGCATGGTAAGAGCTATAACGCCGCTGCCGAGAAGATCGACCGCGCCACGCTCTACACCCCCCTTCAGGCTGCCAAGCTCATCAAGGAGCTCGACACCGCCAAGTTCGACGAGACCGTCGAGGCCCACTTCCGTCTGGGCATCGATACTCGTAAGGCTGACCAGAACATCCGTGGTTCCATCTCCCTGCCCCACGGCACCGGCAAGACCGTTCGTGTTGCCGTCTTCGCCGAGGGCGAGAAGGCTCGCGAGGCCGAGGCTGCCGGCGCCGACATCATCGGTTCCGACGAGCTCGTCGCCCAGATCCAGAAGGGCGAGATCAACTTCGACGCCGCTATCGCTACGCCGAACATGATGGCCAAGGTTGGCCGCATCGGTAAGATCCTTGGTCCCCGTGGCCTCATGCCGAACCCCAAGCTCGGCACCGTTACCATGGACGTCGCCAAGATGGTCTCCGAGCTCAAGGCCGGCCGCGTTGAGTATCGCGCCGACCGCTACGGCATCTGCCACGTGCCCCTGGGCAAGAAGTCCTTCTCTGAGCAGCAGCTCGTCGAGAACTACGCTGCCCTGTACACCGAGATTCTGCGCGTCAAGCCCTCTTCTGCTAAGGGCAAGTACGTCAAGTCCATCTCCGTGTCTTCCACCATGGGCCCTGGCGTCAAGGTCGATCCCGCTGTCCAGCGTGACTTCCTGGCTGAGTAACTGCTAGTTACTGCCTGAGTACAGCAAGCATTGCTAAAGAAACCCGGTTCTGCCTTGTGCAGGACCGGGTTTCTTGCTATCGCGTCAAAAGCACCATAAAGGGGACAGTGTCCCCTTTATGGTGGTTACCAGGGTGTTCTGGCTGTTGAAGACTCGATGGCTTCGTGGCGTTTGAGCTCGCGGCGCATGGTTTGTGAGTTGAGCCAAGCTGCTTGCCAGCCGCGGATGGGGTAGTGCGTCTGGTCGAGCTCAAACTGCGTATAGCCGCAGGCGTTGATGATCGTCGTTCCACACACATGCTGACGCTCGCGCTGAAAATCGCAACCGTAGCTTTGGTGCACATGCCCGTGCACCATGTAGTCGGGATTCCAGGATTCGAGTGCTGTGTTAAAACACTCGAATCCTCGATGCGGCAGATCGTCCAGATCACCCATACCGGCGGCGGGTGCATGGGTAAGCAGAATGTCGCACCCGCCGACCATCCTAACCTTACGCGACAGCTTACGCATGCGCTTGGACATCTCGCGTTCGGTGTACATGTTGGCGCCGTCGCGATAACGCATGGACCCGCCAAGGCCCGCAATGCGAATCCCTCGGTACGTGTACACGCTGTCCTCTACGCAGATACATCCACCCGGTGCATGACGTGCGTAGCGGTCATCGTGATTGCCGCGCACGTAGATGAGCGGTTTGTTGATGACCGTAACCAAAAACTCAAGATAGTCCGGGTCCAGATCGCCGGCGGACAAAATCAGGTCGACGCCCTCAAAGCGTTCCTTGCGAAAGCACTCCCAAAGGCATCGTTCTTCGGTATCGGCTATGGCAAGGATTTTCATAGGGCAGGGACTTTCGGCTCATCGTCGAGCTGCGGAATGGTGCCTACCACGTTATCCGCCAGCCAATTCATCTCGACAATCTGCGTGCTCGGCAGCGGAGGGAAGCCTTCGATCTGTACCACGCCGTTCTGACTGTGGAGCTCGCCGCCAAAGGGGTTGATGGATCCCTCGACAATGCCGTTGCGGAGCAACTGCACGAGTTTGCGCGTCTGGTAGGGTAGGCCCGGAGCGTAACGGATGTCGATAACGCCGGAGCTCATGCCGTACCAGTAGTTGACGGCGCGCACTTGGTTGTCATCGCTGGTCTCGTCCCACGTGCCGTGCAGAAGGCTGCGAACGATGAGCTCGTAGTAACGGCCCCAGTTCCATACCGGCATGGCGATGCCGGAAACCTTGCCATCGACCAGGCGGTGGAGTCCGTAGGCCGTAGGGTCTTCGAGCGACTTTGACATGTCAGCGCCGGTCATGACGCTCACGCCTTCGCGGCACATGGCCTCGGCAAGACCGCCGGCGGGCACATCGCCCCAGGTGAGGATAATTTGCGCGCGGGGGTCGAGCAGCGAGGCGCCGATGGCAAAGGCATTGATCTCGCTGAGCGCGCCGGATGCGAAGACCGACGCGTGGTAGCCGATGCGATGGTTGTCCGCCATGCTGGCGGCAAGGGCGCCCAGGAGGAACTTGGCCTCGTACATCTTGCCAAAGTACGAACGGACGCTTTGGTGGGGAAGGCCGATAGAGCAGTTAAGGAACCGAACCTGGGGATACTCAACGGCAGCTCTGAGCGTGTATTCCATCTGGCGGTGCGAGGTCGAGAAGATGACGTTGTCTCCATGTTTGACAGCCGTTTCCACGGCGGCGTAGAACACATCCGGATCGTGACAGTCCTCGAACGCCTCGGTGCGCACGATGCCGTCAAAGTGCTCATCGAGATACTGACGCCCTTGGTCGTGCAGACTGTCCCAGCTCGACGCCGCACAGGGGAACTCATGGATAAAGGCGATACGCAGGGGGTTGGCCGCCGAATAGACAGTCTTGCCCATAAAGAAGTTGAGCACGCCAGAGGTGGACTTGGCGGGCGACTCCTCCTCATCGACGCTCGGCGCTTCGACAAGATCGACCTTGTCCTCGTCATTTTTGCCGGCAATGACCAGCTCGCGCCAGATCTTGCACAGGCGGTTTACGACTATATCCGTCGGCGTATCCAGCAGGCGGTCCTGGTTGTACACATTGAGGTAGACGAGCATGGCGTCGGCGGGCGTAATGTCCAGGTGGTCGCCGCCTGCGCGAAGGTAGGCGCGCTTAAAGAGCAGGAAGGTGTGGCGCAGGTAGTCGACCTTTTTCTGCGGCCATTTTTCGATAAGGTTCTGACCGAGCATCTTCGCGAGCGTTTCGTAGCTTCCCTCACGCGAGAACTCGATCTCGTATAGGGGGCAGACGCGCCAAAACGCGCAGAACTCGCCGTACAGGCGGCTTTCGACGGAATCCCATGTGCCGGGGTAGAGACGGGTGACCTTGGCCGAAACCGTCGGGGCGTCCAGGAATTTGAGGACACTGACGCGTTTGTTGCCTTCCTGGACATAGAACCGATGCATGAACTCGGTGACGATGATGGGGTCGCGATAACCCTCGGTTACCTGGATGTCGTAGAGGTTGGACCACTTGCGGGCGAACTCGGTGCCAAACGGCAGTAGGGGCATAAAGTTGCATGAAAAGGCGGACTGACGGCCCTTGGTAACCGTACCGACGACCATTTCGAGCGGAATGTCTCTCAGGCCGACATTCTCTCGCTGGCCTAAGGGGAGCTGGGCAACCAAGCTATCGAGGTCCGTGAGGTACGGATACTCGCTTTGACTAATGGCGCGTCGACGTCCTTGCTCGCCGCGCTTGCGTGCTTGACGGTAGGCCTCTTCCATGATGTTGCTCCCTTAGTCGTTTAAACAACTATATGAACCATGGTACCACGAATGAAAACCACTACAAAGATGCCTGTCCCCTTTGCGGTGGTTTAGGCGATGATGGGGGCGATGGCGCGGATGCAGGCGTCGGCAGCGGTGAAAGTGGTGCTGTCGTCGCTGACGATAAAGATGATCTTGCCCTTAATGCCAAAGTCGCCGATCTCGCTAAAGAGCACATACGGCTCCTTGTCAAAGCCCGAGATGGGAAGCACGGCGGCCTTGGTGGCGCTGGTCAGCTCGTCTGCCAGCGCGTCGAGCGAGGCCCACTTGGACGTGTCCTTTACGGCAACGGGCACAGCCACGCGCCCAAAGGGCATCAAATGCACGAGCGTGTTCTTGGAGATGTTGGAGTTGGGGACGATGATGGTCTGTCCACAGGCATCCTCAATCGTTGTATGGCGCCAAGTGATGTCTTGGACCACGCCGGATACGCCGCCGACCTCGATATTGTCGCCGGGTTTGATGATGCCCATAAAGGTCACTTGCATGCCGCCGATAAGGTTTGACAGCGTGTCCTGAAAGCCGAGCGAGATGGCGATGCCGCCGACGCCAAGAGCGGCGACGAGCGCGTTTGCGTTAATGCCAAAGCAGTTGTCGAGGATAAAGCTGCCGCCGATCATCCAAATGACGGCGCGCGCGATGTTGATGAAGATACTCGATGCCGGAAGCGGGTTATCGTCTCGGTTAAGCAGATGATTCAGGGTCTTGGATACGACCTTGGCGGCGACGGCGGTGCCTATCGCCAAGATGACGGCCCAGATGATGTTGTGGACCCACCGTTGCTCAAAGAAATGAAGAATCGGCTCAAACAAATCCATGTAGGGAAAACCTCCTAATGATTGTCCAACCATGATACCCACCAAGAAGCCCGTCCGATCACATTCGGACGGGCTTCTGTGCTCGATATAAGGTTTACGCGGCGGGGCTGTAAGGCCCGGCGGTGTAGCTTAGCGTCGACGCTTCCAAATAATACCGAGCATGATGACGATGACGCCGCCGATAAGGCACGCGCCAACTACTGCCAGCGTGCGGTCTCCCGTTGCGGCGAGCTTACCGGCCGTCTTCTTGGTGATGACCTTCGTGGTCGTCGTGTCCGTCTTAGGCGAGGGCTTAGGCGTCGGGGCCGGTGTGGGCGTGGGGTCCACGGCAGCGGAGCCAAAGCTGATGGTGCCCGCGAGCGAGGTCATCTTGCTCTCCCAGCTGTCCTGCCCGATCAGCGCCCTTAGCGCTGACTCGCAGGTACCCCACTCGGTGTGCTTGGTGGCGTTTGCGAAGGTGGGGAAGTCGGTCGTGTTGGTGATGATGTAGTTGTTGGTGGCGACGGTATAGGCCTTGGCGGGGTCGAGCGTGCTGCCGTCCTTGGTGAGTGTGGCACTCACAATGCGCTTGCCTTCGGGCTGCGTCCAATCAATCGTCACGTTGATGCCGCCAAAGGAGAGAACGCTGCCAGAGTCATCGCGCCACTTGTACTTGTCTTGCGCCTCCTGCTCGGTATGGCCGGCTGCCACGTAGGCTTGCTGAAGCTCGTAGCTGTGATTACACTCGTCGCTGATTTGCAGCGAGTGCTCGAGTGCTGCGAGGAAGTCCGCGCCGGTCATGGTCCAGGTTTCCACGGTGTTGCCGTAGGGCGAGATGGCGATGACGTTGCCGGCGGTCACGTTGCCCGCCGCGATGCCGCCGCGGATGCCGCCAGCGTTTTCGATAGCGAGGTCCGCGCCCGTCAGGGCAAGATAGGAGCCGCAAATCACGTGGCCGATGGTCTGGGCCTTGGTGGTGTCGCCCTCCTTGCTGGGGCGGAAATCGGTGGTGCGCACCATTTCCCAACCATGCGTGCCTGCGGCGTCCTCGCCGTAGAAATAGTTGGTGGCGGATGTGCCGAGCACCTTGTTCGATTCGTTTTCAAAGGCCTCGTCGAGCGGCTTGATCTTGTTGCGGACGTCTTCAAGGCGGCTTTGGTAGTCGGAGCCCTTGTCGGGGTCTGCCAAAAGGTCATTGACGTTCTTGGCGGTGTAGAGCCTCTCGTAGCTGCCGTCTGCAGGGACCGTGACCGTGTCATCGTCGGTCGTCTCGGTGCCATTCGTGTCGTATTTGTACGGAATGGAAAGCAGCCCCACCTCGGCAAAGGCGCTGCCTGCCTCGACAACGTGGATCGTCTTGCCGTCGGCTCCCGTCACCTTTTCGTTAAGGTTGATGTGCTCGTGGCCTGCGATAAGGGCATCGACGCCGGCGAGTTGTGTGGCAAAGGTCTTTGCGTCGAGCGTGTGCGCGATACACACAACAACATCGCAGCCCTCCTTGCGCAGCTGCTCTGCCTCGGTATTGATGGCGTTCGCGGCACTCGAGAAGCTGGTGCCCGCGACCAGGTCCGCGCGCAGCGAGGAACCTAGCGACTCATCCATGGCTCCGATAACGCCGACCTTAATCTTGTAGTTAAACGTGGAACTGTCCTCGCCGTCCTTCCAAGTGCGGTTGAGCGTCTTTGTGATGCTCGAGCTCCATACGCCGCTCGTAGACTTCGCGTTCGCGCAGAGCATGGCGAAGGGCGTGCCGGTGGTGCTGTAGCCGGTCATGGTGCGGAGTTTGTCTGCGCCGTAGCTCCAGTCGTGGTTGCCTGGCGTGGTCGCGTCGTAGCCGTCGGCGTAGAAGGTGTCCATGAGCTCGGCGATGCTCTTACCCTCGCTCATGGTGGCAAAGGACTGCCCGTGGAAGGTGTCGCCCGCATCGAGCAAAAGATCGGGGGCGTTGCCCTGGGCGCTATAGAGGACCGCCAGTCCGTCGAAGCCGACGGTGCCGGTGCCCTTGCTTGCGTTGTAGCTGTACTTGTAGCTGCCGTGGATATCGTTGGTGTGCATGACGGTCACAGAGCCGTCAATAGCGGCGGGCAGGTTCCCCGCGAAAGCGAGGCTTGGGATGCCTGCGAGCGCGCCGGCAAACAACGCGACGGCTAACGCAAAGCGGGGGAGTCTTTTCATGGCAGTTTCCTTAGTCCTTAGCCAGAATGTCTGGTTGAATATCGGATTATCGACATAATATGCGAAAACCGCCGCAAGGGCGTCTGTCCCTTTGCGGCGGTTTTGACGTTTGCGCAGATAAAACCTACCAAAATAAACCTGTCCCTTTTTGGCAGGTTTTAGCTCAGCAGCATGCGGTCGTTGGCGAGCTCGCCGCCCGAGACCTCCTCGAACTTCTGCAGCAGGTCGGCTACGGTGAGCGACTTCTTCTCATTGCCCGCCACGTCGTAGATCACGTGGCCTTCGTGCATCATGATCAGACGGTTGCCCAGACGGATGGCGTCGTTCATGTTGTGCGTGACCATGAGCGTGGTCAGGTGGTTCTCGTCGACGATCTCCTCGGTCAGGTTAAGCACCTTAGAGGCCGTCTTGGGGTCGAGGGCCGCGGTGTGCTCGTCGAGCAGCAGCAGGCGCGGCCTGGTGAGCGTGGCCATCAGCAGGGTGAGTGCCTGGCGCTGGCCACCCGAGAGCAGGCCGACCTTGGCGTTGAGACGCGTGTCCAGACCAAGGTCCAGGCGCTTGAGCAGCTCAACGTACTCATCTTTCTCGGCCTTGGTGACGCCCCACGAAAGGCCGCGACGCTGGCCGCGACGCTTGGCGAGGGCCAGGTTCTCGGCAATCTGCATGTCGGCAGCGGTGCCGCGCATGGGGTCCTGAAACACGCGGCCCAGGTACTTGGCGCGCTGCGACTCGCTCAGGCGCGAGATGTCGGTGCCGTCGAGCTCGATAACGCCCGAATCGAGCGGGTACACGCCGGCGATCATGTTGAGCAGCGTGGACTTGCCGGCGCCGTTGCCGCCGATCACGGTTACAAAGTCGCCGTCATTCAGGGTGAGGTTGACGCCGGTGAGCGCGCGCTTCTCGGTGACGGTGCCCTTGTTAAAGGTCTTCTTGACATGCGAGAGCTTAAGCATCTGCCTCATCTCCCTTCGTGTAGGAGCTGCGGAGCTTATAGCGCTCCCAAACCACGGGCACGCACAGGGCCACAGCGACAATTACGGCGGAGAGCAGCTTCATGTCGTTGGCGTCCATGCCCAACTGCAGCACGATGGCGCGGATAAGGAAGTACACCACGGAGCCAAAGACGGCGGAGGCAAGACGGACGCTAAACTGCGTGAGGCCGCCGGGCAGCAGACGGCCGAGCACCTCGCCGATAACAATGGCGGCAAGACCGATAACGATGGCACCGGTGCCCATACCAATGTCGGCATACTTTTGGCTCTGGCAGATGAGCGCGCCCGAAAGGCCGATGAGGGCGTTGGAGAGCACGAGGGCGATCATCTTGGTGGAGTTGGTGTTGACGCCCAGGGCGCGGATCATGTACTCGTTGTTGCCGGTGGCGCGCAGCGCCGAGCCGATTTCGGTGCCAAAGAACCAATACAGGATGGCAACGATAGCCACGGCGAGCAGGATGCCCAAGATGATGGCAACGGTGGACTGCGGCAGACCGGTCATATTGCTGACGGCCGAGAACACGGTGCCCTTGGCAAGAATGGGCGTATTGGACTTGCCCATGATGCGCAGGTTGATGGACCACAGGCTGATCTGGGTGAGGATTCCGGCGAGGATCGCGGGAATCTCAAAGACGGTGGTCAAAATGCCCGTGACGGCGCCCGCGATGGCGCCGGCGCACATACCGGCCAGCACGGCGAACAGCGGGTCGACGTTGTTATTGACGATGAGCACAGCGCAGACGCAGCCGCCGAGGGCAAAGCTGCCGTCGCAGGTCATATCGGGAATGTCGAGCAGGCGGAACGTGATAAACACGCCAAGCACCATAATGCCCCAGAGGACGCCCTGCGAAACGGCGCCCTGCAATGCAATGAGCATGCTTCATACCTCCTAGGATAGGGTGGACACGTGATTCACCATAATAGCGGTAACAATGCATAGAAGAGTTACGGACAGACGTTTTGTTTTACCTGAAACAAGCAGGGCGGACGCCGGTCTACAGCGCCCGCCCCTGTGGCTCAGATATTGAATAACGCGGCTAAAGCGCGAGCACGGGCTCTAGACGCATGCCGCGTATGGCATTACGCGTCCAGGGCGGAAAGGTCGATGCCCAGGGCCTCGGCCATTTCGTCGTTCTTGACGACGACCAGGTCCTTGCTCGAGAGGTGCTTGATCGGCATGTCTTCGGGCTTGGCCTCGCCCTTCAGGATCTTAACGGCCATCTCGCCCGCGGCGTAGCCCAGGTCCTCATAGTTGATGGAGAGGGTGAACAGGCCGCCGGCCATGCACATACCCTCCTCGCCAGTCACGAAGGGAAGCTTGTTTTCCTTGCAGATCTGGCCGACCTGCGAGGCACCCGCGGCGATGGTGTTGTCGGTGGGGGAGTACAGCGCGTCGACCTTGCCCACGGCAGACTCGACGACGGACTGAATCTCGTTGGAGCTCGAGACGGTGAAGTCAGTGTACTCGAGGCCCAGCTTGTCGAGCTCCTTCTTGGCGGCCTTGATCTGGACGTCGGAGTTGGACTCGGCGGTGCAGTAGAGCAGGCCGACCTTTTTAACGTCGGGCAGGACCTTCTGCATCATCTCGAGCTGCTCGGCGACCGGGGTGAGGTCGGAAGCGCCCGTGACGTTGGTGCCGGGCTTGTCGTTGTCCTGGACCAGGCCGGAGGCGGCGTAGTCGGTGATGGCGCAGCCCACGATGGGGATATCGGCCGTGGCGCCGGCGGCAGCCTGCGCGGCGGGCGTGGCGATGGCATAAATCAGGTTGACGTTGTCGCCCACAAACTTGTCGGCAATGGACTTACACGTGGACTGGTCGTTCTGGGCGTTCTTCTGGTCGATCTTGACCTTAAGGCCGCTCTCCTTGATGGCCTTGACAAAGCCGTCGTTGGCGGCATCGAGTGCGGAATGCTCGGTGAGTTGCAGAACGCCGATGGTGTAGTCGGAACCGGCGGCAGCAGAGCCGGAACCAGAGTTGCCGCCGCATCCGGCGAGCGGGGCGAGCGCGAGCAGGCCGGCGGAGACCAGAAGGCTCCTGCGACTGATGGTGATGTCCTTCATATCATTACCCCCAGTATAAAAATGGCTGGAAACACTGCACTGGGACAAAGTGCAAGTGGAACTATAGTAGCGCTGATGTCCATTTTTACAACAGCCTGGCGGGTTTTTTAATACAGAATCGGATGGGCGGTACGGGTAGTCGAATGGGCGGCGGAGGGTCTTATGCGGCGGAGGAGGCGTCGTCCTCCTCGTCGAGGGCGGCGAAGAGCTTCTTGCCGTCGAGGAGACGTGTGGTGACGTTTCTCATGCGGCCAATCTCTACGGTGCGCAGCGTGTCATCGGCACCTCGGGCGTCATAGACCGTTCCCAGCAAATACGAGATGCCATCGCGCTGCCTGATGGCAAAGGGGCGGAGTGTCATCCGTGCTACTTCGGTTTCGCCACGTGCCGTGACGCTCGAAATATCAAAACTCACCGTGGTTCCATGGTCGATGGCCTGCTCGACGAGCTCGCACGTGTCGATGCGCTTGATGGGCGTGCGTGTTGCCTTGGTAGCCTTGCTGCCTGCGCTTGGAGCGGGTTCGGGTGTATCGAGGTAGCCGCGAACGTCGGCGCTCGCTATGGCAACTAAGTGCTGCGCCATGCTCTTGCGGATAGCGATAGGTGTGGAGCGGTTGCGCATGACCATACCGTGGAGCCGGATGATCTCTTCATCGGTGAGCGGGCGGGTAAGAAGTTTGTAGCCCACGCCGCGTTTGTACTCAATTTCGTATCCGGCATGGCGAAGCGCGGAGATGGCGGTGTAGATGCTGCGCCGCGCCGCCGAGATGGGCATGCGGGCGGGGTCGTCGGGATGGGAGAGGCGCCGGATCAACTCATCGGAAAGCATGGCCTTGTCCTCGCCGGTGTTTTCGCTTAATAGTTGCAGGATGCGAACGGCGCGATAGGCTGCCATCGAGGCGGCGCCTCTAGTCGTGGTGTCGTAGGTTTCAACAGCGGCTTCGGTCATCGTGCCCACGTCCTTTCCGTTTTGGGTGGCGACGGTATGGAGCCTAGGACGTGGGGCTTTCCCAGGGGCGCAGGGCGCTCTGGGCGGTCGGTAGTCGTCGGCAAACGGCGGGTCGAGTTTTCAACAGCCCTGCTCAACTGACCAAAAACTTGCCAAAAGCTTGACGGATGCTGTTGAAAAAAAGCGCCTCTCGACCGAT
>URTZ01000040.1 GCA_900550825.1 uncultured Collinsella sp.
AATACGCCGTTTACCAGCTGCAATATGATCGCGGCGACGGAAATGGCGAGGAGACGATTTCCGTCTACGGCATTTCATCCGATTCGCGCTATTGGAAAGACCTCAACGTCGGCGACGGCCGTGTCGTCTTTGGCGGCGGCCTACTCGACAAGTTTGGCTGGAACGAGGGGCAGAAGGTTAAGCTTCGCGACAAGTACGAGGGCAAGAATTATTCCCTTGAGTACGCGGGCAAGGACTGTGCCTGGGGCTCCAAGTCGGACATGAATATCTATATGAGTATCGACGACTTTAACGAGCTGTTCGACAACGACGCCGCCTACTTTAACGGCTATGTGAGCGACGAGAAGCTCGACCTCGATGCTCGTTACTTTGCCGGCGACACCACGCCCGACGACATGCGCGCCGTGGGCGACCAGTTCATCGGCATGATGAGCAAAATGATCGGAATGATGATCGGGCTCGCGGTGTTTATCTTCCTGCTGTTTATGTACCTGCTGACCAAAGCGGTGATCGACCACAGCGCCCGTTCGATCAGCTACATGAAAGTCTTTGGCTATCGCGATAGTGAGATCTCGCATCTGTACATCCGCTCGATCACGCTGTGCGTGGCGGCGTCGCTCGTGCTGAGCCTGCCGGTCATTATTGGCTCGCTCACGGCCATCTTCCGCTCGATGCTGCTCGCCTATAACGGCAATATCGAGATCTACGTGCCCGCCTGGTCCATGGCGGCATGCGTGGGCATTGGCTTTGTGACCTACCTGGTCGTGGCGTTGCTGCACATGCGTTCCATCAAACGTGTGGGCCTGGCCGAAGCTCTCAAGGTGCAGGAGTAGTCATCGGGGACAGTCTTAAACGACTAGTCATCGGGGACAGTCTTTGCCGATTCGCCGGTTCGCCGGCCGTGCTGGCAAGGACTGTCCCCAACTGCCGGCAGGAAAGGAACGTCCCTAGCTGCCAGGTGGCGAGGCACTCATTTAAGTCCGTCCCCAATGAGTGGTTTCAGTCATTTAAGTCTGTCCCCAATGACTAATTAAGAACGTCCCCAATGACTAGGTACCGTACTTGACTTTAACTCTGCTTTAACTGGTACCATCCTCTATGTCTGTAACGCCATATAGACCGAGGGGATATATCTATGACCGTAACTGCACCCGCGGCACCCGCTAAGGTGTACTTCACCAACCTGCGCACGCATGCTCGCGAGAGCCAGCTCGACAAGCTCAAGCGCCTCATTCGTCACGCCGGTATTGAGCAGATCGACTTCGAGAACAAGTTCGTCGCCATCAAGATTCACTTTGGCGAGCTGGGCAACCTGAGCTTTTTGCGCCCCAACTACGCCCGCGCCGTCGCGGACGTGGTGAAGGAGCTGGGCGGCAAGCCCTTCCTCACCGACTGCAATACGCTCTACGTCGGTAGCCGCAAAAACGCGCTCGAGCACATTGACACCGCCTACCAGAACGGCTTTACCCCGTATGCCACGGGCTGCCAGGTCATCATCGCCGATGGCCTCAAGGGCACCGACGAGGCGCTCGTCCCGGTCGAGGGCGGCGAGTACGTGCACGAGGCCAAGATCGGTCAGGCGCTCATGGATGCCGATATCGTGATCAGCCTCACCCACTTTAAGGGTCATGAGCAGGCCGGTTTTGGCGGCGCCATGAAGAACCTGGGCATGGGAGGCGGCAGCCGTGCCGGCAAGATGGAGCAGCATGCCGCCGGCAAGCCGAACGTCGCGGCCGAGCACTGCGTTGGCTGCCATGCCTGCGAAAAGATCTGCGCGCACAACGCTGTCTCGTTCGACGACACCCGCGAGCGCGAGCTTGCCAACGGCAACACCCGCACGGTTCACGTCGCTGCCATCGACCACGATCGCTGCGTGGGCTGCGGACGCTGCATTGCGGCATGCAACCAGGACTGCATCAAGCCCGGCTATGACGCCGCGGCCGACGTGCTCAACTGCAAGATCGCCGAGTACACCAAGGCCGTCGTCGACGGCCGCCCGAGCTTCCACATTTCGCTCGCCATGGACATTAGCCCCAACTGCGACTGCCATCCCGAAAACGACACGCCTATCGTCAACGATATCGGCATGTTTGCGAGCTTCGACCCGGTCGCCATCGACCAGGCCTGCGCCGATGCCGTCATGGCATCCGAGCCGCTGCCCAACACCGAGCTCACCGATAGCGCGGCCAAGATGGAGCATAACCACGAGCATCTGGAGGGCGAGCAGGCGCGTGACCCCTTCTGCATCACGCATCCCGACACCGACTGGCGCGCGTGCATCGCGCATGCCGAGAAGATCGGCCTGGGCACGAGCGAGTATGAGCTCATCGAGGTCAAGTAGCGTCGTCCTATTGGATAAAGAACGCGATTTTGTTGCGTAACTCAATCAAAACCGCTCGTGAGCACAGCGCTCGCGGGCGGCTTTTCGGAAGTATGCGGCAAATTTCGAGACCGCCGAGCACACGACATTTTTTGGCAACAAAACCCCTGATAAATTGTTGGTAAAACTGCGGTCTGGTCGGCAGTTCCAGATTTTGCCGCATACTTCCGAAAATAGGGGGTCAGATAAAGCCCCAGACGTTGCTTTTTGCCTAAAAATACTCGTCGAGGAAGTTGTTGACTGTGTTCCAGTAGAGCTCGGGGTCAACTTGCGCACTCTTGGCGTGGGTGGCGCCATGGATAGTGAGCTTTTGCTTGACCTTGCTGGCGCACGTGTCGTAGTTTTGGTCGAGCATGCTGTACGGTACAAAGGTGTCCTGGTCGCCGTGGATAAACAGCATGGGAACTGTCGCGTGTTCGAGTTGCTCCACACTGCTCGCCTTATGAAAGTCGTAGCCTGCGCGCACGTTGCACACTAAGTTTGCTACATCGAGCAAGGGAAAGCTGGGCAGGCCGAACACGTCCTTGAGCTGCAGAGAAAACTCGTCCCAAACACTTGTATAACCGCAGTCCTCGATAATGCATTTCACGTTTGCGGGCAGAGATTCCCCCGCGACGTTCATGGCGGTCGCCGCGCCCATGGATTCGCCAAAGACCAGGATGCGCGCCTTGGGGTCAGCCTGAACGATTCGCTCGATCCATGCGACGATGTCGAGGCGCTCGGGCCAGCCCATGCCGATATAGTCGCCGCCGGAGCGCTCGTGGGCGCGGGCGGCGGGTGCGAGTACGTTCATGCCGCGGTCGTGGAATCGCTTGACGTATCGGGCCATACCGATGGGCTCGTTGGTATATCCATGCAGGCAGACTGCGTAGTCGTGCGTGCTCTCCGACGCAGCAAAATACCAGGCGGCAAGCTCGGTCCCGTCGTCCGCGGTGAGGTTGCTGCTCTTGCGGTTCTCTTTAAACCACGCCCGCGCCTCGGTGTCCTCGGCATCCGGCTGCTCACCTTCTTTGTCGTTCTTGCTATCCTGCATCATCTTCATGGTGTAGGGCGCTTGGGGATTCAGGGCAAAGTCGAACAAGAAGTTGCCGGCAAACCCCAACAGCGCGACAACGAGCACCAGCGCAACGACGCCGGCTATCTTGAGCTTTCGATGGGAACGTGCGTTTTGAGACATAAGAAGCTTTCCTATAAGATGTTAATACATCAACATTTAATGCAAGCGCATTATGGACGTTCGCCGTTGATGCGTCAACAGGCAAAGAATGGGTAAACAAAGGGTCACGTATGGTGCAAATTTCGCACGTACCTAGACGCTTTGATATAGTGTTGAGAACTCTTTACGTTGGAGGATGTAACCGGCATGTCCGATTCGAGCGACAGTTCTAAGCCGCGACCCAAGACCGCGGCCGTTCCACACTACACGGTGGGCGAGGAGATCATGAACTCCGTCACCCATGGTGTCGGCTGCCTGCTGGGTATCGCGGGCCTGGTGCTCCTGATCGTATTCGCTGCCCTGCGCGGCGGAGGCCCGGCCCACATGGCCGCGGCGATTGTCTATGGTGTCAGCATTATTCTCGAATACCTAGCCTCCACACTCTACCACGCGATTCAGCCCGCGCGCGCCAAGCGCGTGTTTCGCATCATCGACCACAGCTGCATCTACCTGCTCATAGCCGGCAGCTATACGCCGTTTTGCCTTATCACGCTCGCAAACGACGGCGGCCCTGCGCTGTTCTTTGCCGTATGGGCCATCGCCATTATCGGCATCGCCCTCGAGTGCTTCCTACGCGAGCGTCAACCGCACTGGGTAAGCGGCCTGGTCTACCTGCTGATGGGCTGGCTCGTTGTCTTTAAGCTGCCCGAACTTGTGGCGCTGCTCAACCCCGTGGCACTTGCCCTGCTCGCCGTCGGCGGCGTGTGCTACACCGCGGGCGTGCCGTTCTATATCGCCAAAAACGTGCGCTACCTGCACAGCGTGTTCCACCTGTGGGTGCTCGCCGGCAGTATCTTCCAGTTCATGGCGGTGATCCTCTTCGTAATCTAGCGACCACGCCTGCGCGCTCGCGTCCTTGTTTGGGCGCCGGCGCAATTGCCGTATCCGCCGTCAACGTTTTAATCCGACGTCCCGAATCTTGGAGGTTCGAGAAACTCCCGATGGACATAACCATCTCCCTTATCACCACCCTCGTTTTGACCCTCATCAACGGCTACTTCTCTATGTCCGAGATGGCGCTCACCACGGCCAAGCGCGCCGTGCTGGAGCACGAGGCCGAGGAAGGCGACAAGCGCGCCGAGCGTGCCATTAAGCTGGCTGCCGACTCCGACCAGCTGCTCGCCACCATCCAGGTTGCCATTACGCTCGTGGGCTTCGCCTCGTCCGCCGTCGCCTCGACGAGTCTGTCCGACCCGCTCGCCACGTGGCTCATGAGCTTTGGCATCGCGCCGCTCTCCGCCATCGCGCGCGGCCTGGCGCCGGTCATCATCACCGTCGCGGTCGCCTTCGTATCCATCGTGATCGGCGAGCTCGTCCCCAAGCGCATCGGCCTGGCCAATGCCGAGGGCGTGTCCAAGCAGGTCGTGGGCCCGCTTTCCGTGTTCCAGAAGATCGCCCGTCCGCTCGTGTGGCTGACTGGCGCTTGCTCCGATGGCCTGGCCCGCATCCTGCGCATCAAGAGTGCCGATGACCGCCAGAACGTCTCGGAGGAAGAGATCAAGTACATGGTCTCGGAGCAGGACGACCTGCTCGACGAGGAAAAGCGCATGATCCACGAGATCTTCGACCTGGGCGACACCGTTGCCCGCGAGGTCATGGTGCCGCGCGTGGACACCACCATGTGCGAGGACGACGAGACGGTCGCCGACGTGCTGTCCACCATGCGCCAGACCGGCTTTAGCCGCATCCCCGTCTATCACGAGGATCCCGACAACGTCGCCGGCATTGCGCACATCAAGGACCTGATTCAGCCCGCGCTCGACGGCAAGGGCGACCAGCCCATCGCCGGTTTTTTGCGCGACGCCACCTTTGTGCCCGACACCAAGGACATCCTGCCGCTGCTGTCCGAGATGCAGACCTCTCACGACCAGATCGTGGTGGTCGTGGACGAGTACGGCGGTACGGCCGGCATTATCACCATCGAGGACATCGTCGAGGAGATCGTCGGCGAGATCGAGGACGAGTTCGACCCCGACAACAAGTATCTCACGCGCCTTTCGCGCCGCGAGTGGCTCGTTGATGGGCGTTTTTCGTGCGATGACGCGATTGAGCTTGGTTGGCCGCTCGAGGAAAGCGATGATTATGAGACCATCGCCGGCTGGATTTTGGAGCTTTGCGACTCGGTGCCCGACATCGGAGAGGTGTTTGAGGTTGCAGGGTACAAGTTCAAGGTGCAGTCGATGCGTGGCCAGCGCATCTCGCTCATCCGCGTGATCGCTCCGGCCGAAACCGATAAGAAGGATTCCGAGTCTTCGGCAGAGAAGCCGGCGACGTCGGGTGCGGGCTCTGTGGATCCGCACGATGGCGACGAGTAGGGCAAGGAAGAGTAGGGGAGAGTTATGGCAGGCCTGTTCAACATCCTTAAGGTCACCGTCAGCGAGGACAAGATCTGCGCGCATGTGCTGGTGAACCCCGGCATGCCGCTCATGACCTCGGAGGATATCGAGGCCACGGCGCGCGTGTATTACCTGGTGCCGGCGATTGCCAAGCACCTGTGCCTGGGTGATTCCGGTCGCGAGTTCCAGGACTGCATGGGCCAGACCGAGCTTTGCCATCTGCTTGAGCATGTGACGGTCGAGCTCATGAACGAGACCGGGCTTGCCGGCAGCATCTCGTGCGGCCGCACGCGCGTAAGCGAGCACGACGAGCGCGTCTTTGAGGTTGAGCTTTCGTGCCCCGACGACGCGCTGGCCATCGGTGCGCTGTCTTCGGCCACCTTTATGATGGACTGGGCGTACCTGCATGCCGATCAGCCGGCCCCCGACGTGGAGGGCACGGTCGCGGGCCTGCGCAACCTGGTGCTGGGCATGCGTGCCGAGGCCGAGGGCAAGGACCCGCACGAGGCCGTTGCCGCTGCGAACGGCGAGGACGTGGCCGAGGATGCGCCCGAGGGCGACGCTCCCGCCGATGCCGACACCGAGCCCGTTGCCGAGGCGCCTGCTGAGCCCGAGCCTGCGGAGCCCCAAGGCGTCCCGAGCTTTGACGACGAGCCGCAGATGCCAATCGATACCGAGGGTGCGGTTGCCGAGAACCACGAGGCCTCCGCTGCCGTCTTTGGCGGTGCGGCGACGGTTCCGGCGGGACCTGCGCATGAGGGCGGCCTGCCGCTCGTGGACGGCGCCGGCGAGGACCCGGGTGCCACGGTGGCCATGCCGGCTATGCCCCAGGAGTAGGCCTACGCGTTTATCACCATCACGTACCTGCGCCTTTGCCGTACGCAGATGAGCGGAGCGGCAAGTGATGCGCTGCGGGTATAATGGACAGCATTCAAACGGTGGGCACCGACGTGCCCGCAGGAGAGGAATGATCATGGGTAAGACTTTCAGCTTTGTCTCCGGCGCACTTTTTGGTGCTGCTGCCGGCGCTATTATCGGTGTTGCTCTGGCCCCGCGCTCGGGCGCCGAGACCCGCGCCATGGCTGCCGATATCGCCAACGACGCCTGGGACAATATGCGCGACACCTACGAGCACAGCGCCGAGGAGGCCCGTGCCGCGGTGAATGACTTTGGCCCGATGGTCGACGCCAAGACCGACGACCTGCGCGCCAAGGTCGACCTGGCCCGCGAGCGCATGGACCAGCTGCGCGAGCAGCTCAACGACGCCATTTCGGGCGGCAACGTGACGCCTGCCGCCGACGTCGTGGTCGAGAACGCCGTCGAGGCTGATACCGAGGCCGCGGAGCCCTCGACCGAGGCATAATGCGCGCCGGGGATTTTGTCGGCGCCAAGATCTATCGCAAGCCTACCGAGGACAAGCGCACCAAAAAGGACGGCACGCCGCGCATCCCTAAAAAGCTCGGAAAGATTCACTTTCCGGTCTTTACCCCGGGCGGTACGCGCGTGGTCGGCTTTATGGTCCGCCAGTCCGATATCGCGGGCATGATCGAGCGTCCCGATCGATTCGTAGCGCTCGACGCCATTGGTGTCTACGAGGGCGCCATTGCGGTCGATGACGTCAAGGACACGTACGATGCCGCCGCCGCCAAGCGCCTCGACATCAACCTGGACGATTGCATCATCTGGGTCGGTATGGACGTGCGCACGGAATCGGGCGACGTCGTGGGCTATTGCTCGGACGTTGAGTTCAAGCCGCGCTCGGGCATCGTGCAGGCATTCTATGTGACCACCGGTGCTGCTTCGAGTGTTTTGGTTGGTGACACGCAGGTGCCGCCGACGATGCTGCGCGGCTACGAGAACGGCGCGATGGTCGTCTCGGACGAGGTCAAGGCGCTCGGGTATTCGGGCGGCGCGGCCGCCAAGGCTGCCGAGGCCAGTGTCGTGGTGGGCGATAAGGTCAAGAAGGGCGCCAAGGCGCTCGATGACAAGGGATCGGTTGCCGTGGACAAGGGCAGTCGCGCACTGGGCAAGCAGCTCGGCAAGACGCGCGGCATGTTCAAGGCCTTTAAGGACGAATACCAAAAGGCGAGCGGAGGCTCGTCAAAAGCTACAAAATAGCGACGTACCAAATGATGGGAGGCAAGCCGGAGACCTGTTGCTCCGGCTTGCTGTGTTTATGGGGGAGGGCACATGCGCCAAAACGGATCCAACTTAAACGGGCGTTCGGGTGCGCGTCCGACGGCGCGCCGCGACCTGGGGCAGCTGCCCAGCGGTCAGCGCAAGCGTCACCGTAAGCCCGGCGCGATGTATCTCAACCATAGCCGCGGCTTTAGCGACCGCAGCGCTCGCATCGGCAACAGCCGTACGCCCCGTCGTTCGTCTCGCCTGCCCTATGCGCTTATCGCTGTGGGTTGTGCGCTCGTGCTGTTTATCGCTGCCGTCGTGGGCTACGTCAACCGCAGCGTGGACGTGGAGCTCAACGGCCAGAAGACCGCGGTGCGTGTGGGCTCTACGCTGCAGAATCTCATCGACGACCAGGAGTTGACTGACACCTACGACGCAGGCGACCTGCTGGCCGTCGATGACAGCGTGCTCAAGCGCCATGGGGGCGAAAAGCTGTCGGTGAAGGTCGACGGCAAGCGCGTGAAGCAGGGCAAATGGGACAGCCGCGAGCTTGAGGGCGGCGAGAAGGTGACGGTCAAGGATGGCCGTAACACCTACGAGAAGCACGAGGTTCAGGCTACGGTTATCGAGCCCAAGCTCAAGGTCGAGGGCACGGGCGCTATCGAGTATGTGCAGACGTGGGGTGTCCAGGGCCGCTCCGAGGTGTGGGTTGGTGAGCAGTCGGGCAAGACGCAAGACCGCGGCGAGGTTGTGCCCGCCACCGATTGCGTCGTTGCGTGCGCCAGCGTGGCGCCCAAGGGTAACGAAAAGTATGTGGCGCTGACGTTTGACGAGGGTCCGAGCGGCGCTACCAAGCAGATCTTGCAGGTGCTCAAGGAAAAGGGCGTCACCGCGACGTTCTTCCTTTCGGGCGATGCGGCCGAGGCCTCGCCTGCCACGGCCAAGGCGATTGTCGATGCCGGGTGCGAGATCGGATCCAACAGCTACAGCGACGATTCGCTCAAGGGTCAGGACCGTGAGGCGGTACGCGAACAGATCACGAAAGGCACCGATGCGATTAAGTCGGCGACCGGCGTGAAGACGATGCTACTGCGTGCTCCCTACGCTGCCTTTGACGAGCAAAACTGGATTGATGCGATGGACCTGGTCTCCGCCGTGGTCTCGTGGAATATTGACTCGGGCGACTGGCTGCTCAACGGTGCCGACGAGCAGGTCTCGACGGTGCTCGATTCGGTGACGCCGGGCAATATCGTGCTGCTCACCGATAGAGACGAATGCGCCGAGCAGACGCTCGAGGCGCTGCCGCAGATTATCGACGGCCTCATCGCCGACGGCTACAAGATCGTGACGCTCAGCGACCTGGTCAAGACGGACACGTCGCTGAGCAAAAAGCTCACCTCGCTGACGAAGGTCACCATGCCCAAGGACGCCGTGTTCCCCCAACTTGCCGAGGACGACGACACCACAGAGTAGTCATTGGGTAGTCGTTTAAGAACGTCCCCAACGGCTATGTCACGGATGCGTCAGCGTTTGGTATGCCTGCAATGTGCAGCGCATAAATTCGATGCCGCAGGGCGATGCTGATGCTATAGTTACTGCGGTTAATGAGGGTCAAGAGAAAGGTTACAGGTGAAATCCAAACCTCGACCATACAGTCGATGACCCCGTGCAGGTGCTTTTTGCGCATGCACGGGGTGTAAGCGTCGAGCGGCGTGCCGCCCGCGCATGCGTATACATATCCAGAAGCCCCCGGACGCCGCACGCGCGGCCGCGTCCGGGGGAATAATGATGGGGAGCACCATTGAATTATCTGAGTGAGATGCTCAAATTGCCGGTCTTGGACGTCGACGGCGAAAAGCTCGGCGTGGTCAACGATTTTGGCATTGCTACCGGCGAAGTTTTTCCGCACGTGACGTCGCTCGCGTTCCGCGGCCCCGGCAAGACGCCGTTTATGATCAGCTGGCGCAAATGGGTCGATCGTATCGACGAGACGGGTGTACACCTTAAGACGTCGGCCACCGAAATCCGTTTTTCGTACCTGCAGCCGACCGAACTCTTGCTTGCCCGCGACGTGCTCAACAAGCAGATCGTCGACACGCAGGGCATGAAGGTCGTGCGTGTAAACGACATCAAGTTTTCCATGTCGGGCGAAAATCAGCTGCGTCTGCTGGGCGCCGAGGTCGGTGCCCGCGGTCTGCTACGCGCCATCAGCCCCGCGCTCGAGCATATCGTCGAAGGCTTTATGAAGCACCTGGGCAAGCCGCTCAGTGAGGACATCATCGCTTGGTCCTACATGGACCTGCTCGACCGCTCGACCAAGAACATTCAACTCTCGGTGTCGCACAAGACGCTTGGCGAGCTGCATCCTGCCGACATCGCCGACATTATCGAGCAGCTCGACCCGCGCCTACGTGCGCAGGTGTTTGCGCAGCTCGATACTGCCCAGGCCGCCGAGGCCATCTCGGAGTTCGATGACGACGAGCTTATGACCGAGATGCTCGAGGGCCTGTCCGACACGGACGCATCGTCGATGCTGGCCATGATGGACCCGGACGATGCAGCTGACCTGATCGACGAGCTCGATTACGAGAAGGCCGAGAAGCTCCTGCGCCTGATGGGCGTCAAGGAGGAGAAGGCGATTCGCAACCTGCTGGGGTATGAGGACAACACCGCCGGCCGCATCATGACCTCGGAGTTTGTCTCCCTGCCCGCCACGGCAACGGTCGGTGACGCCATCGAGGCGATTCGCGAGCTCGACGAGGACTTCGAGAGCGTCTACTACGTCTATACCGAGGATCCGAGCGGCATGCTGACGGGCGTGCTTTCGCTGCGCACGCTGATCGTAGCTGACCGCGATGCCACGCTGGGACAGCTGGCCTATCGCGACCTGGTCTATGTGTCGCCCGACGAGGACCAGGAAGACGTGACGGACGAGATGACCAAGTACGACCTGGTTGCCATCCCTGTCTGCGACGAGAACCGCCATATCCTGGGTATCGTGACCTTCGACGACGCCATGGATGTTATCGCCGAGGAGCATCAGGAGGACCTGCAGATCGCCGGTGTCGGCTCGGGCGATAGCGCGTCCGACGACTCGACGAATGTGCTCAGCTGGTTCGTGCATCGCCAGTACTGGGTTGTCGTGTGGGGCATTGCCTCGTGCATCATGGCAACGGTGCTGGGGACGGCGCTCGGCTCCGCGCATCTGGTGGTGTTCCCCATGTGCGCCATGCCGCTCGTGCTGCTGGCGGCCTCGCGCATGGTGTCGTTCGTCAAGAACTACTTCCTGGAGTATGACGGTCACGATGACGAGCCCAAGCCGTATCTGGGGTTCTTCTTCCAGAGCACGGGCATGGGCCTGATCCTGTCGCTCGTGACCTACCTGTGCGCCCAGCTGGTGCGCACCGCCGCGTTCCCCGACGCGCCCATGTTTGAGGAACAGCTCTTTACCGGCTGCTTTAACATTGCGGCCATCGTCTGCCTGATTGGCAACATGAGCGCCGTGATTTACCTGATGGTGCTGTTCTGGCGTGACGAGCATGACCTCAACACGTCGGGCACCGCCATGAACGTTATTGCCGTCATGATCTCGTGCGTAGCGTACTGCGCCGCTGCGGTGCTGCTCACCATGTCGGTCATGGGTTAGGTGGTCGCGTGCAAAATACCAAGCAAAAGTCGGGCACCAAGCAAAAGTTGACCATCGCGGCCATCTTTGGCGCTATGGGTCCCGGTCTGCTGGCGGCGCTTTCGGGCAATGACGCTGGCGGCATTGCAACGTATTCCAGCGCGGGCGCCAGCTATGGCTACAAGATGCTCTGGATGCTTCCCGTCATGACTGTGCTGCTCATCGTGACGCAGGAGACCGCGGCGCGCTGCGGCTGCGTCACAGGCAAGGGCCTGGCGTCGCTCATCCGCGAACGTTTTGGCGTGCGCAGGAGCGTGCTGGCCATGGCGGCGCTGTTGATCGCCAACACGGCTGTGACCATTTCGGAGTTTGCGGGTATCGCGAGCGGCCTTGCCCTCTTTGGTGTGCCGGCGAGCATCTCGGTGCCGCTGGTGGCGCTGCTGGTTTGGATGCTTACCATGTCGGGCAGCTTCCAGCGCATCGAGAAGATTCTGCTGCTGGTGAGCTGCGTGTTTGTGACCTACATTGTCGCTGCATTTATGGCTGGTCCCAGCTGGGGCGAGGTGGCGGTCGACCTGGTTGTGCCCAACATCCAAAATGACCCCAGCTACGTGTCGCTTGTGGTCGCAACGATTGGTACCACCATCGCGCCGTGGATGATTTTCTTGGCGCAGAACAACGTGGTCGATAAGAATGCGGGCGAGGACGATATCGTGCTGCAGCGCATCGACACCGTGAGCGGCTCGATTGCCGCCGATGTCATCGCTGGCTTTATTATCATCACGACCGGTACGGTGTTGTTCCCTGCAGGCATTCAGATTAGCGACGCTGCCGATGCCGCCCGCGCATTGGAGCCTATCGCGGGCCAGTGGTCCACGGTGCTGTTTGCCTCGGGCCTGGTCGCGGCGAGCTTCTTGGCCGCCTGTGTGCTGCCAGGCGTTACGTCCAGCGCCATCTGTGAGGCATTTGGCTGGGAGCGCGGTGCCGATCGCAGCTGGGACGAGGCCCCGGTCTATCGCGGCATCATTACGGCCATCATTGGCATCTCTGCCGTGCTGGTGCTTATGCCCGGTGTTGACCTGTTCCAGATTATGATGACCTCGCAGGTCATCAACGGCGTGCTGCTGCCCGTGGTTTTGGTGTTCCAAGTGGTTATCGCCGCCGATCGTCACATTATGGGCGCCAACCGCAACGGACGCGTGTGGAACGTGCTCACGTGGGCGACTATCGGTGTGATTACGGTGCTGACGGTCGTCATGTTTGTTCTGCAGGCGATGGGCTACAGCGCTTAACGCCCACTTTTGCTTCCGAACAGGCCGCAGCGATGGACTGCGGCCTGTTTTTTTGCCCACGACCTCTTGGGGCCGGCTCGAAAAGAGTGATTTTGGGTTGTTTGCTGCAGGTTACTTGTCGGTGCCCAGCTTGTGCGGCTTGAAGGCAAGCGCATTGACGAGTGCGTCGGTGGCAGACTTGACGGCTGCCGGCTGCGGATCGTTGACGTGA
The DNA here is from genome assembly GCA_900550825.1 of uncultured Collinsella sp. Classification (GTDB taxonomy): domain Bacteria; phylum Actinomycetota; class Coriobacteriia; order Coriobacteriales; family Coriobacteriaceae; genus Collinsella. The sequence continues at coordinate 13,185 of URTZ01000040.1, forward strand.
TCCTCGGGATGCACGGGCAGGTCCTTCTTGACTGCATCGTGGATCAAGTTGAGGTACTCAGTCACGCCAGTGGTCGATAGATGCGTGCCATCGCCATCGAACAGGTCGTTGCGGTTGGCACTGTATCCGTACCAGTCGATAACGCGCACGTTCTTGTAGCGCGTAGCGGCGTTGGCGATGGCCTGGTTGGTAGAGCCAACCCACGGCTGCGGGCTGCGCGTGTTCACAAACACCACAATACGCCTATCTCCTGCATCGGCCATGATGGCGTCGATCTGGTCGTCGGTTACCAAGCCGTTGGTGCCCAGGGC
>URTZ01000041.1 GCA_900550825.1 uncultured Collinsella sp.
AAACAGCGTAACTGGATTTGTGATGTTACACCGCTTCAGGATGAATTGGGCTTCGTTCCGGCTTACCCGTTACGCCGTGGCCTGGAAGAAAGCATAGAATGGTATAGGAAAGAAGGTTGGCTGTAGACCAGCTTTTCTTTTGCCGATTCGTATTTTATTTTACTTCTTCAACAGTTCCTTTGCCGATGACTTTCTGTTGTACGGCTGTCGGGCCTTTATAGCGGATATTTCCTTTACCTACGATTGTTGCTTTCAGGTTGTCGGTCGGATGGATCTGGGCGGAACCTTTGCCTGTGATTTTACAGTTCACTTCGGGCACTGCCACCCCGAAAGCCATGATTTCACCGTCGGTCGTAATGGTGTAGTCTCCGGTGCTGCCGGGAATCACCATGTAGGTAAGCTGCGTGTTGGAGCCGTTGGCAGCAACCGTGGCGCCCTCAGCCTCAATATCGTGTGCCTCGGCATCCTTAAGCTGACCGGTAATCTGAACCAGGTAGTTATCGGCATAATCGCCACCGGTATAGTCGTCATTCTTTTCGACCTTGAGCTTCATGGTGAGCTTGCCGCTCTTGCCCGCCAAATCCTTGGCGTCGATATCGGGGCCATCGAGCTGGTATGCCACGGTGACGTTCCACGGCATCTGAGTGTTCTTGTCCAGATCGCCCTGGTAGACAAAGTCCTGCACTCCCTGGCCCGTAACGGCAACCGACCCGCTGTCGTCCGTTAGTTTTTGAGTCGTCGATAGGTTGGTCACTTTGTTATAGGTGCCGGCATCGTCGATCTTGACGCCCTTATTGGCCTCGAAGCTATTGACCACGTAAACACCCGTGCGATTGCCGTCGGCATCGGTTTTGACGTATACGACCTGGTTTTTCTTATATCCCGGCGTGCTGTTATCGGAGTCCGTCGCCATCTGTTCACTCGTAGCCGAGGCAGCGCTCGTCGACCCTACGCCGTCGGCGAACACAACGGCACCGGGAACGGTAAGGGCCACGGTCAGACCGGCGGCAAGAGCGAGCGCAGCGATGCGCTTATGGGGACGACGTACAAGATCGCGTTGGGCTTTGAGCTCTTTCGAAGCGGTATCAGTGGTATGGGTATGCATTGCGGTATTCCTTCCAACTGCTTTGTAAAACGTTACTGAGCGGAGCCGTCCGCAGCCGATGCCTCGGTGGTATCCGAAACCGGATCCTGGGCATCCTTGGGCAAAAAATGAGCTTTGAGCGTGGTCTTGCCGATGAGGCCATCGAGCACATACAGGAAACCCGGCAGCGCAAAGAGTACGGCGACTAGGGAGATGCTCACGCCGACGCCCAGGAACCAGCCGATCTGCTTGAGCACGCCGTGGCTCGAGATCGCATGGATCAGGAAGCCACTGATCAGCAGAACCGATCCAGAGGTCAAAACAGGAATCGTGCAAGCTTCCATGGTCTCGAGTAGCGCTTCGCGCTTATGCATGGTCACGCGGTCCTCACGATAGCGGTCAGCAATCAGGATGCCGTAGTCGACGGCAACGCCCAGCTGGATGGAGCTCACAATTAAGTAGGCGAGGAAGAACTCGTGCATACCGGTGTAGAGCGGTGCAGCAAAGTTGATCCAGATCGAGGTCTCAATCACGAGCACCAAGATGATCGGCAGGCTCAGCGACTTGGTGGCCAGCAGCAAGACCGCGAACACGGCCACGACGGCGATGAGGTCGACCTTGCCCTTATCGACGGTGATGGTGTCCTTAAGGTCGGTGGTGCTCACGCCCTCGCCGGCGAGCATTGCCTTACCCGGATAATGTTTGTCCGCGATACAACGAATCTTCTTGACCAGCTTAAATGTACTCGGACCCTCGTAGGGCGCGGTAACCGTGAGCACCAAACGGCTGTAGTGCTCTCCCTCCACCAGATCGAGCGTGTCCTTTTCGGCCATGCCCGTGGGGATATAGGGACTCGCAACGTCAACATAGCTCTGGATGGACTTGACCTCGGGGAGCGCCTTGAGCTCATTGGAGAGTGCCTGCTCCTCGCTCACCTCTCCACGGGGAACGAGCACAACGTAGGTATCGGAGTTGCCAAAGACCTCCTTGACCTTGTCCATATCCTGACCAAGCCGCGTATCCGAACCAAAAATGTGCGAAGTGCCGTAGTAGTACGTGATATCGCTGGAGGTCGATGCCACACGCGCAGGGTAAACCACGGCGAGGATCACGACGGCAGCGGGGATACAGACCTTGAGCACCAGACGGGCGAACTTACCCAGCGGCGGGACAAAGGGCCTGTGCTGCGATTTTTGCACAAAGCCATCGAACTGAACGAACATCGAAGGAACAAAGGTAAAGACCGATACCAGGCTGATGGCGATACCCTTTGCAAGGGCAAGACCAAGGTCGGGGCCGATCTTAAACTGCATGGCGGCAAGCGCGATAAAGCCGATGCAGACCGTGCAACCGCTCGAAAACACGGCGACCGAGGACAGGCAGCACGACTGCACCATGTCTTCGGCAACGCTGCCGTGGCGGCCACGCTCCTCGTTAAAGCGGTGCAGCAAAAAGACCGAGAAGTCCAGCGCGATGGCAACCTGCAAAATGGAGCCCGCAGAGTTGGTGACAAAGCTAATCTCGCCAAAGATGAGGTTGGTGCCCCAGTTGATAAACACCGAGACGCCCAGGCCCAGCAGCACCAGGATGGGTTCGGCCCAGCTGGTAGTCGTGATGACCAGAATCACGAAGATAATCGCTATGACAGCGACCGTGATAATGCTGATCTGCTGCTCGGTCGATGTGGTGGCGAGCGCGTTAGACATGGCCGAGCCCGTAATGGCGCCCTCGTCGCCCACGATATCTCGAATAGCGTCGGTTGCCTCGATCTCCTTTTCGGAATTAACCGTCACCGTAAACAGGGCGTTGTTCTTTTTGTAATAGGTCTCAACGGTGTCTTTGTCTTGCGTGGCAAGCGGCTGATCGATATCTGCCGCGTCGTCAAGCCATAGGACCTCCTCGACGCCGTCGACCTTTTTGATTTTGTCCTTGTATTTGAGCGCCTGAGCGATCGAGACATTGGGCACCATAACGCGACAGTTGGGAATGTCACCCTCAAACTCATCACCCATGGTATTCAGAGCGACGGTCGACGCCGCTTCGTCGGGCAGATAGCTCGTAATGTCGTAGTTAACGCCTACAAACTGGCGCAGGAACAGGCATACCAGTGCTGCCACCGCATAGAACGCGATGATGGGTTTGCGGTGCTTCACGACCCATCGAAATAGCTTCTCTTTCAACCTCAATCCTCCATAACGCTCAGCCTATGTTTTGCTCTTTGTTATATTCCACATTTGGTAGTTATACAACATGTGTAGGATAAAGGCGCCATAAAGATATGCGATTGACGCGGTCCCGGAGCCAAAACAGCCGCTGCAGAAGCAGTTCGGAAAAGGTCCTCAGCGGAAACTGCATCCCAGTTTTTAGACGAAAAACGGGATATGGTTTCTGGTTGGCCTAGATAATCGTCAGATTTAGCTGAGCGTCTGCCCCTATGTTTCCAAATGAATACGGTGTGAGCTGCGGACAAGGATTTTCCCCGCAAGCACTCTAGTATGCTAAAGTACCCAAAAGACCGGCGGAGCTATGCCGGTCGTTTGTTCTGTATGCAACACAGCATGAGGAGGCTCACCAGATGACGGCCACACCGTGGGGATTCCGGGACATATTGCCCGAGGAGGCTCAGGCGCGCGAGGAGATTGCGCTGACGGTGAAGGGCTGCTTTAGGGAGCATCATTATCTGCCGGTTGAGACGCCGCTGCTCGAGGACAAGGGCTCGCTCGAGGAGGGCGGCCGTATCGCGGACACGCCGTTTAAGCTTTTTGACGATGACGGCCGCTTGTTGGTGGTTCGTCCCGACAATACGTTGCCGATCGTGCGTTTGGTCTCGACCCGCATGCGCGCGGCCGACTTGCCGCTGCGCCTGCGCTATGAGGCGCCGGTGGTTCGCGAATGCCAGCGCAATGCCGGCGGTTCGCGTCAATTTACCCAGCTGGGTTTTGAGCTCATCGGCGCGGGCGATACCGCGGGCGATGTCGAGATCGTCTCGCTGGTGGCCGAGGCCGTTCGCAAGTTGGCGCTGCCCGATGCGCGCATTATCGCAGGTAGCGTGCGCCCGTTTAAGGAGCTGCTCGCGGCGTGCGAGGATCGCGAGCTGGCTGCCGAGGCTCTGCGCTGCGTGCACGCCAACGACTTTGTGGGCCTCGATGCCCGCGTGGCGGCAAGCGCCGAGACCGATGCCGTTAAGGCCGCCGTCAGCGAACTGCCGCGCCTGCATGGTGGGGCCGAAGTGCTCGATCGCGTGGATGCGCTGCTGGCGGCTGCCGGTATTGTCGCGCCGCTCACGCGTGAGCTGCGCGCGCTGGTCGAGGGCCTGGCGCCCGAGGACGCTCAGGTGCTGTCCTTCGACTTTTCCATTATGAATTCTTTCGATTACTACACGGGCCTGGTCTTTAAGGCCTATGCCGGTGGCCTGCCCGATCCGGTGGGCTCGGGCGGTCGCTACGACTCTATCTTTACCGGCGCATTTGGCGACGGTATCGAGGTGCCGGCGGCGGGCTTCGCCTTTTCGCTCGAGCGCCTGGAGGCCGCGCGCACCTCGGCCGAGGATGCCGCTTCCGATGGCGACCACGCCGTGGGCCGCGGCGCCGAAGGCCCGCTGCGCATTGCCGTGCCCAAGGGCTCGCTTAAGGCCGACACGCTCGACGTGCTTGAGGCCGCGGGCCTGGACGTCTCTGAGCTGCGCGACCCCGGCCGTCACCTGATCGTGCGCGGCCGCGACACGCGTGCCGGCGAGGGCGCGGTCGGCGATATCGAGTTTGTCATCGTGCGTCCCAGCGATGCGCCTGCCTTTGTGGGCTGCGGTGGTGCCGATTGCGGCATCTGCGGTTGGGACTCGCTCATCGAGGCAGACCTCAACCTGCTGCAGCTGGTCGACCTGGGCTATGGCCTGTGCACCTTTATCGAGGCGGAGCCCGCATGGCGCGCCGGTCAGGCCGAGCGCAACTATACTCGCCGCGGGTCGCTTCGCGTGGCCACCAAGTATCCGCGCATCGCGGGTGCATGGTATGCCGAGCGCGGCGTGAACGCCGACATCGTTTCGCTGCACGGCAACATCGAGTTGGGCCCCATCGTCGGCATGACTGATCGCATCGTGGATATTACTGCCACGGGCGCCACGCTGCGCGACAACGACCTGGTCATCACCGGTCGCATTATGGACTGTACGGCCCGCTTCTTCGTCAACCCGGGTGCTGCGCGCCTGGATCCGCGCGTGCGTAATCTGGCAGATCGCTTGGCAGCGGCCGTGAAGGACAAACATTTTGAGCCCGTTGCGGGCTCGGCACAATAGCGCGAGCACGCACGGGCGTCCCAACGTCTGGGCTGCGGGCCGATTGGCGCCGCCGCCCGGCCTCTCGTTTTTCGAACTCAACCTCGACCGATAGGGGATTCCGATATGAAGACCATCAAGCTTGCTCCCGGTGAGCGCCTCGTTACCAACCAGCTCAACCGCAAGGGTGTGCTGCCGCAAAGCATCGTCGACGCCGCCCGCGATATCGTGGCTAACGTGCGCGCCAACGGCGATGCCGCGGTGCGCGATTACTGTCAGCGTTTTGACGGCGTTGAACTGCAGAGCTTCCGTCTGCCGCAAGAGCAGGTCGATGCCGCGCTCGAAGGCCTCGATCCGGCCTTTGTCGCCGCGCTCGAGAAGGCCGCGCGCCAGATTCGTGAGTTCCACCAGCGCGAGGTCGAGCAGAGCTGGTTTACCACGCGCCCGGACGGCACGATGCTCGGCGTTAAAGTGACCCCGCTTGCTGCGGCCGGCATCTATGTGCCGGGCGGTCGTGCGCAGTACCCCTCCACGGTGCTTATGAACGCCATTCCCGCCAAGGTGGCCGGCGTCAAGCGCGTGGTCATGGTGACTCCGCCGCAAAAAGATGGCCTGATCAGCCCGTATACGCTTGCGGCTGCCAAGCTCGGCGGCGTGGACGAGATCTATATGGTGGGCGGCGCCCAGGCCGTGGCCGCGCTGGCGTACGGTACCGAGACCATTCCGCGTGTCGACAAGATTACCGGCCCGGGCAACGCCTTTGTCGCCGCTGCCAAGCAGATTGTCTCGGGCGACGTGGGTATCGACATGGTCGCCGGTCCCTCCGAGGTCTGCGTGCTGGCCGATGCCACGGCCAAGCCTATGGTGGTCGCGGCCGACCTGATGGCTCAGGCCGAGCACGATCCGCTGGCAGCCTGCTATCTGGTGACCTGCGACGAGCAGTTTGCGCGCGAGGTCGAGGCCGGCATCGATATCCTGGTCGCGCAGTCGCCGCGTGCCGAGATCACGCGTGCCTCGCTCGACAATGAGGGCACCATCGTGGTGGCCGCCGATATGGCTGCCGCCGTCGAGGCGGTGAACACCGTGGCGCCCGAGCACCTGGAGCTGCACTGCAAGGATGCGATGGGCCTGCTCGGCGGCATTCGCAACGCCGGCGCCATCTTTGTGGGCGCTTGGAGCTCCGAGCCGCTCGGCGATTATGTTGCCGGCCCCAACCACACGCTGCCGACCGGCGGCACGGCCATGTTCTCCAACCCGCTTTCGGTGGAGGAGTTCGTCAAGCGCTCGAGTGTCATTTGCTATACGCCCGAGGGCCTGCTCTCCGACGCTCCCGCTACGCAGCGTCTGGCCGAGGCCGAGGGCCTGTGGGCACACGCGCTTTCTGCCGCACTGCGCCGTCGCGTGTTGGAGCAGGGCGAGGATGCCGTGAGCGCCGAGTCGCTGGCCGCGGCCGACCTGACCAAGGTCGCCTGGCCGGGTGATACGACCTCGACGGTCGCCGAGGGCGTGGACCTGGCGGCAGCTGCGGGCGGTGCCACTGGCGCGGTCGTCGAGGGGGCCTAATATGGCCGAGCTGACGCCCCGTATGAAGGAGCTCGTCCAGCCCTACTTGGCCGGCATTGAGCCCTACGACCCCAATTTTACGCCCACGCGCATCAACCTTTCGGCCAACGAGAACACCTATCCCGTGCCGGCTGGCGTGCGCGAGGCGGTCGACGCCGCCCTGGCTGCTACACCGCTCAACCGCTATCCCGATCCCATGTCCAACGATCTGCGCGACGAGCTTGCCGCTTGGCATGGTGTGGCGCGCGAGAACATCTGCGTGGGCAACGGCGGCGACGAGCTGCTCTATAACTACCTGCTGGCGTTTGGCGGCGCGGGACGGACCCTGCTCAACTGCCCGCCGTGCTTTAGTGAGTATGCGTTCTTTGCGTCGCTTTGTCAGACCGAGGTGCGCGATGTGTGGCGCGACCCGGCGACCTTTGAGCTCGACCAAGCGGCTGTGCTCGCAGCGGCGCCCGAGTGCAATCTGGCGATCGTGACCTCGCCCAATAACCCCACGGGCGATGTGACGCCGCTCGACTTTGTCGCGGCCCTGTGCGATGCGTGCCCCGGCATGGTCATGGTCGACGAGGCCTACGTTGAGTTTGCCGACGACTCGTTTGGCGCGGCTACTACGGCGCAGGGGCTTATCGCCGAGCATCCCAACCTGGTGATTCTGCATACGCTGTCCAAGGCGTTCGGCGCCGCCGGCACGCGTCTGGGCTATGTGATCGCGGCGCCCGAGGCCATCGATGTGTTTGCGGCAATTCGCCAGATCTACTCGGTTAACGTGCTGAGCCAGGCCGCCGCGCTTGCCTGCGTGCGTGCCCGCGATGCGTACGCACCCGTGGTAGCACAGGTTGCATCCGAGCGCGAGCGCGAACTGTGTGCCCTGCACGCAATGGCTGCCGAGGGTCTGCCCGTGGAGGCGTGGCCGAGCGCGGCGAACTTTGTGCTCGTGCGCACGCCGCATGCCACGCGCGTGCGCGAGCGCCTGCGCGACGAGTATTCACTTTTGGTGCGCGACTTTAGCTACGCGCCGGGGCTCGCGGACTGCCTACGCATTACCGTGGGCACCCCGCAGGAAAATGACGAGGTGCTGGCCGCGTTTGCCGCGCTGGTGAAGGAGGAGATGTAGATGGACCGCTATGCCGAGGTAACCCGCAAGACGGGCGAGACCGACATTGTCGTAAAGCTCGACCTGGACGGATCTGGCGTGTGCGACATCTCGACCGGCGTGCCGTTTTTCGACCACATGCTCAACGCCTTTGGCCGCCATGGTTTGTTTGATTTGACGGTACACGCGGTGGGCGACGTGGAAGTCGACGCGCACCACACCGTCGAGGATGTGGGCATTGTGCTGGGCGAGGCGTTCTGCCAGGCGCTGGGCGACAAGGCGGGCATTACGCGCTTTGCCGACGCGGCGATCGCCATGGACGAGACACTTGTGATGGCTGCTGTTGATATTTCGGGCCGCGGGCAGGCCTACTGCGAGCTGCCCGTGCCGACCGAGCGCGTGGGCAGCTTCGATACCGAGCTGGCCGTCGAGTTCTTCTACGCCTTTGCGCGCGACGCCAAGCTCACGCTGCACGTGCGCGAGCTGGCGGGCGGCAACTCGCATCACATTATCGAGGCCGCCTTTAAGGCCGTGGGCCGCACGATGCGCCATGCCTGCGAGCTCGATTCCCGCGTGCAGGGCATCCCCAGCACCAAGGGTTCGCTGTAGCTGACGGATCACACAAACTACCACAAAGGTGCCTGTCCCCTTTGTGGTGGTTTTGGACGATGGGAAAAGGGAGGGTCGCGTGGGCGAACCGAAGATCGTGGTGGTCGACTACCACAAGGGCAACTTGTCGAGCGTCGTGCGCGGGCTTGCACGCGCCGGTGCCGCCGCCTGCACATCGGACAATCCGGAGCAGATCCGCAACGCCGACGGCCTGGTCATTCCGGGCGTGGGTGCGTTCTATGACGCGATTGCCTTTATGCGCCAGAGCGGCGAGGAGACGGCCGTGCTCGATGCCGTCGCCGCTGGAACTCCGCTGCTCGGCATCTGCCTGGGCCTTCAGCTATTTTTTGAGCGCGGCAACGAGGGCGTGCCGGCGGACGAGGGCGCGGTCGCGGACGGAAACGCTCCCGAGCAGGCTGGCGGTCCCTGGGTCGATGGCCTGGGTATTATGCGCGGCTCGTGCACACGCTTGGAGTCGAGCCGCCTGAAGGTGCCGCACGTGGGCTGGGACCAGGTGCACATGACGTCCGCCGGTGCGGCTGATCCGCTGCTTGCCGGTTTTGCCGAGGGCACCAACATGTACTTCACCCACAGCTACGCGGTGGCCGACGACGTCGATGCCGCCGATGTGCTGGCGCGCACGCACTATACGCGGAGCTTCCCGTGCATCGTGCGCCATGGCAACGTGTGGGGCTGCCAGTTCCATCCCGAGAAATCCTCCGCGCTGGGGCAGCGCATCCTTAAGAACTTCGTCAACATCGTCGAGGAGGCTGGCCGATGATCCTGTTTCCCGCAATCGATCTGATCGGCGGCAAGGTCGTGCGCCTGGAGCGCGGTGACCGGAGCCGCTGCAAGGTATATTCCGACGACCCCGTGGCCGTTGCCCGCTCCTTTGCCGAGCAGGGCACGAGCTGGGTGCACGTCGTCGACCTGTCCGCTGCCTTTGGCGAGGACGAGGACGCGTGCGCTGCCAACTCGGCGGCGATAAAGGCTATCTGCGGCGTCGACGGTCTGTCCGTGGACGTGGGCGGCGGCGTTCGCTCGCTTGCACGCATCGACGAGTTGGCAGGCTACGGCGCACGCCGCATCGCACTGGGCACCGTGCTGGTGACCGAGCCGGGTTTTGCCGAGGTGGCGGCCCAAGGCTTTGGCGAGTTGCTGGTGGCAGACATCGCCGCGCGCGACGGCCAGGTCAAGGTGAACGGCTGGCGCGACGGCGCGGGCGTGGCACTCGACGATGCCGTGGCGCAGCTTTCCGAGCTGGGCTTTAAGCATCTGGTGTATACCGACATCGCGCGCGATGGCATGCAGACGGGCATCGATGTGGCGGCGTATCGTCATGTGGCCGAGGTCGCGGGCTTTCCCGTCGTGGCTTCGGGCGGTATCTCGACGCTCGACGATATCCGCGCACTGGCCGCGGTGGGTGAGGATGCTATTGAGGGCGCCATTACCGGCCGTGCGCTCTACGAGGGCAACTTTACGCTGGCCCAGGCGCTAGCCGCCGCCCGAGGGGAGGAGTAGCCCATGCTTACCAAACGCGTGATTCCCTGCTTGGACGTCAAGGACGGCCGCGTGGTCAAGGGCGTCAACTTTGTGAGCCTGCGCGATGCGGGCGACCCGGTGGAGCTAGCCCGCGCCTACGACCGCGAGGGTGCGGACGAGGTTGTCTTCCTGGACATTACCGCCACGAGCGACAACCGCGCGACGACCATCGAGATGGCGGCGCATGCGGCCGAGGAGCTCGCTATTCCCTATACCGTGGGCGGCGGCTTTCGCGACCTGGCGGGCATGCGCACCATGGTTGCAGCCGGCGCCGACAAGGTGTCGCTTAACTCTGCCGCCGTGCGCGATCCGTCGTTGATTAGCCAGGCTGCCGCGGCGTTTGGCAGCCAGGCCGTGGTCGTGGCGATCGATGCCAAGCGCGTCGGTTTGCCCGGCGCATCTGGTGCCGACAAGTGGGAGGTCTTTACCGCAGGCGGCCGCAACGCCACGGGTATCGACGCGGTGGCGTGGGCCGAGGAGGCGGCCCGTCGCGGCGCCGGCGAGATCTTGCTCACCAGTATGGACCGCGACGGCACCAAGGCCGGCTTTGACCTGGCGCTCACCCGTGCCGTGGCGCGCGCGGTGCCGATTCCCGTCATCGCGAGCGGCGGCGTGGGCACGCTCGAGCACTTTGCCGAGGGTGTGATCGAGGGCGAAGCCGACGCCGTGCTGGCGGCGAGCGTCTTTCACTTTGGAACCTTCAGCATTCGCGAAGTCAAAGAGTATATGGCGTCGCAGGGCATTCCTGTCAGGTTGGACTTCTAGCGCTGCGGCTTGCCCAGGCACCGCATCTTGCCGCTCAAACCGTCGCTCGCGTACCAAAGTACGCGTCGCTCCTCTTTCGCGGCAACCTGCGGTACCTGGACAACCCTCGCCGACCGGCGATGTTTAAATTGGGGAATTGAAATGGAAGAAATTACTACTCCAGCGGATCTTAAATACGACGCCAGTGGGCTGATTCCTTGTGTGGTTCAGCAGTATGACACCGGTGAGGTGCTTATGATTGCTTGGATGAACGAGGAATCGGTGGGGCTGACGCTTAAGACCGGGACCACGTGGTTTTGGAGTCGCAGCCGCCAGGAGCTCTGGAACAAGGGCGCGACGAGCGGCAACATGCAGGAGGTCAAGGAACTCTGGGCCGACTGCGATAGCGATACGCTGTTGGTCAAGGTTGACTCTCCGGGCCCGGCTTGCCACGCCGGCAACCGTACCTGCTTCTTTAAGAAACTCGCCTAAGGCGGGCGCCCTGTTGGGCGCTCGGTAAAACGGAAAGGATTGAACTATGGGTGTGCGCACCGCAAATGTTCAGGATGGAAATATCGGTGAGACGCTGACGGATCTGGCCGAGGTGATTCACGGTCGTCGCGATGCGTCGCCACAGGAGAGCTACACCGCTCGTCTGTTGACCGATGTCGAGGACGAGCTGCTCAAGAAGCTTGCCGAGGAGGCGAGCGAGGTCATCATGGCCTGCAAGGATAACGATCACGACCACATCCGCTACGAGGCCGGCGACCTGATTTACCATCTGCTCGTAACGCTCGAACGCTACGGTATCACCCTCGACGAACTGGCCGGCGAACTCAACGCTCGCCGCCACTAGTTTTAGGCGAGGGGCGTGGGTTGCCATTCTCCGGTGGGGTGGGGGATGTCGAAGGTTCGATAACCGCAGTCGTAGGCGTGGGCCTGGGCCTCGCGGATATTCCAGCAGATATCGCAGGCGCGGTGCGCGTCCGAGCCAAAGGTGATGGGTACCTCGGCATGGGCAAAGCAGCGCAAGAGGCCGGTCGCGGGGTAGTAGTCGTCCAAGCCCTTGCGCGGTGCGGCCGTCGAGATCTCAACGCGGCGGCCCGTGTCGTGAGCGCACTCGGCCATCTGCCCCCAGAACGGCGCGGGGTCAAAATCGGGCGCAAAGCCCTCCTTCGAAAAGCGCATGACCAGGTCGGGGTGGGCCATCACGTCAAAGTTGAGCGGGCTTTCGCAGGCGCGACACCAGTCGTCGACGTAGCGCTCCCACACGCCGCGCACGCCCAGGTTTTCCCAAACGTGCAGGTTGGTGTCGTCGTCGATCCAACCGCAAAGGGAATCGGGCGTATCGGGGCGAGCGACGTTTTCTGTCCCCGTCGTGCCCGCAGCGCCTGCCGCAATATCTCCCGGGTTGCCAATCCAATGCACGCTGCCCAAGCGCACTATGGCACCCGCGGACCAGCGCCCAACCAAAGGCCCGCAGCCCTCGTACCAGTCGCATTCAAAGCCATAGATAAGCTCGAGCTCCGGCGCGATCTGCGCGGCGAGTTTGCGGGCGTCCTCAAAGGCCAGACGATGTGCCGGCAGGTCACCCTCGACGACTTGCACCTCGCAGTTAGCATCCATGCTGGCAGGTAGGGTGAGGTGGTCGGTCGAGACCATGACGCGGCAGCCGGCGGCGGCAGCAGCGCGGACGTTGTCCTCAAACGAGGCATGGCCGTCCGAAAACGAGGTATGGGTATGGCAATCGATCAGAGGGCATGCGGGCATGGCGACTCCTTTGCATTTGGTGAATCCGCTCCATTGTAATGGCGCAGCCTCGTCGCGTCGTGTGCGCGGGGTGCCGAAATCGACTGGAAAGGGTGCGCGGTGCGACTTCGCTTGCTCTCAAAACATGTACGTCAGCCTCCAAAACCGACAAAAAATGACATGTTTGGAGGCTGATGTACATGTTTGGATAGGGGCGAGGGCGGCGACGGACGAAAGTCACGCCTGTGCCACGTCCGATGTGCTAGCGTTTGGATGAACAAAACGAGCCCGTGCGGAAAGGATCCGGACCGTATGCAACGTGGAAGTACATCTCCGCTGTCCCGCGAGACCGATGCGCCCGAAACCATCGTCAAGCTGGAGTGCGACATCGACGATGCGTCGCCCGAGGTACTCGCCTATGCCGCCGACCGCCTGCGCGAGGCGGGCGCCCGCGAGGTGCACTGGCTGCCTCTTTACTGCAAAAAAGGTCGTCCCGGCTGGCAGCTGCAGGTAATCTGCGCCCGCGAGGACATTGACCGTCTGCAGATGATCATCTTTTTGGAAACCACGACCAACGGCATCCGCCGCCAGGTTATGGAGCGCGTCTGTCTGCCGCGTCGTTTTGAGCAGGTGGCGACGCCTTGGGGCGAGGTGGCCGTTAAAGTAGCCACCCTGCC
>URTZ01000042.1 GCA_900550825.1 uncultured Collinsella sp.
TAGACCGCCTCGGTGGTTTCGTGGCTGCCGTAATGCTTATCGAGGATGTCCATGACATCGGACAGCGTGCGACCGATAAACTGATGGATCAGCGCATCATCAATCGCGAGCCCCAGCTCAGCGGCGCCTGCCTTCCAGGCCTTAATCCCCAAACGCTCGGTGTCGACCAGCGTTCCGTCCATGTCAAAAATAACAGCCTTAATCATATCGGCCCCCTCACCGGATTGCGTTACTGACACTCTACCGCACTTTACAAATTTGTATATAACGTATATAGCATATTGTGCCTTCGTTACATAGATAGAAGTCTTATGACAAGCAGCCCGATAGGATTATAGTTTTCGACCGAGCACATATTGGTAAGGAACGTTTCATGCTTTCAGACACCACCGCACCTGCAGAGGAGCTTCAGTACAAACTCGCAGCGCTCGAGCAGCTGCTTTTGGCATACGGACGCGTCGCCATCGGCTTTTCCGGCGGAGTCGACAGCAGCTTTTTAGCCGCGGTCTGCGCCCGCATCATGCCTGACAGCACGCTTCTCGTTCACCTCACCACGCCGCTCATCGGCACGCCCGAACAGGCTTCGTTTGAGCGGTCCGTTGACGGGCAAGCCAATGAGGAGTCGCACTTTAAGCTCCCCGTGCTCAATCTTTCGGTCGATCAGTTGCAGCTCCCCCAAGTAGCCCGCAACGATGCCAATCGCTGCTACCACTGCAAGCACGCCGGCTTTACCGCTATCGTCAACCACGCCAAGTCGCTCGGCTTTCTCACCGTCATCGATGGCAGCAATGCGAGCGATCGCGGTGACTACCGCCCTGGCATGCGCGCGGCAGAAGAGCTCGGCGTACGCTCCCCTCTTATGGAGGTCGGCTTTACCAAGGACGAAGAGCGCGAGCTGCTGCGCGCATGGGGCTATCCCGTTTGGAACCTGCCGGCGGGAGCATGTCTTGCCACCCGCGTCCCCACGGGCGAGGAGCTTACGCGCGAGAAGGTCGATTTGATCCGCACCTGCGAGGACTACCTGCACGATCTTGACCTGGCACAGGTACGCGCGCGCTTGGTCGGCGGCTGCATGCATATCGAGGCCGCACCCGCAGATGTCGCCAAGATTGCCGCGCTCGGCGGCACCGCCGTCGATGCCGAGGGCAAGACCCCGCTGCCCGCCGCCATCGAGTCCGCGCTGCGCGAGCTGGGCTGCGACCATATCTCCCCCGAGGTCACCCCCTACATCCACGGCAACATGAACCTTTAGGTTACGCCGTTTTACAAACGGCGTAACTGCTCGGCGCTGCGCAGGCCCCGGGCACGGCAATCTGACGTTCAACTTCACGGGCGCGACCAAAAGGTCAGCGCCCGCTTGTTTCACGTCACCTTACCGCACCCGGAGCCCGCTCGCTCGCATATGCTCAACCTGCGCTGCGTTAACTGACCTACCAAAAAGGGACAGGTTTATTTTGGCAGGTTTTATCTGGGGAAATATCGCGAGACAATCGCCCCTCCAGCACCCATCTGGCCTCGAGAGGCACTAGAGAGGCGACCCGGCTGCATCTACTTCTTCCGATATCGGCGGTTACGACTCGTCGATGAACCCATTACTTCGATGAGCCCTTTATCCGCCATTTTTGGCAGATGGTAACGGACAGACGAAATTCTGACCCCCGATGCAACCGCTATTTCTCGCGCCGTCATATCCACTTCGGCGCTGAGAGCCTCCAGGATCCTATCCGCCGTCGAAGCTGACGGTTCTCTGTTCCTATCGATAATTTCGAACGTGTCTTTGCCGCATTTTGACAGGGCATGTTTATCTACAAGGTCCCCGCAGATCAGGCGAATGTCATCCGAATCCCACTTCAGGGCCTCTCGTATTTTTTGAACATCGCATACGCACCCATGCTCCCGCATAAACATGAGCAATGTTTCTTCGCGATCCGTCAGCTCGGTGCCCACATGGTTCTGAATCCACGTGCGGTTTTCAGCAAGCTCCGCCCCGTGCCGGGAAAGCAGCACCGTAAACGAATCGGCCTTAACGATAAATTTCGGCCTGCCAAGCGAACGAGACTCCATCTCGCGAATCATAGCCGGGATACCAGATCCCTGGCTTTCCGCAACGGCCCCCTCGGCATGCTCTAACGGCGTCGCCCCCATTAGGCTCATGAGCTTTGGGTTTCGGCAGCGCGATTCCCCGTCTGCAAGATTGTCCACCGTCTTTCCGCCCCAAAGGCCGCCAGGGTTTTTGATCTCTATTCTGTCTGGATAGATATCGACACTCACGGCCTGCCCCACAAACATGGGCGAATATTCTCGATGGATGCAGGCATTTGCCAAGGCCTCGCGCAAAACCTCCTGGGGAACTTCCCAATCCTCCCTTCTGCCAGCGCCTTGCACTATCGTCGCTTTGCGCAAGTTTCGTCCAATCGCGGCAAGGGCATCTTCGATGCAAGCCGGAATCGGGCCATCGCACAACTGGCGGTCAATAAACCGGGGTTGCCCGGGTGCAGATTTTTCCACATCGGAATGAACGGCGACATCGATCATCAGTTTAGGATAGAACTGCTGGGGGTAAATTCCCGCCGACAGAAGCCCCGCGAGCTTCACGGCACCATCCTTTGTAGTGATATTGAGTCTGACCAGCTGCTTTTCCAGCGTATCGGCCCCGCGCAAAACGCGCGGGGTCTGCAGCCGGCGATTTGCGATAATAGACCGCACGACATCTGGATCCAAATCCTCGACCGTTGCCTCCGAAACCACCGTTCCGTCTGCATCGCTCGGAAGCAACGCACTCTGCAGCTCATATAGCTCAGCGGGTGACATCTTGATATCTTTATCATCCACGCGCTTGTAGCTACCGTTCTGCACGCCGCGCGCGCCGATATAGCAAGGCTTCGCTTTAAGCTCAAGTTCAAAGATGCGCACCAGAAGCACCTGGAGCCCGTCGACCTCGCCTCGATCAAGCTCATACCGCGGCGCATGGGCCACCACTGCCGCTGAGCCTCCGTCTCCGATACCCGAAACAAACTGATCGCGCACCCTATCGATAGCAAAGTTAGCCGAAGGAACAAATCCTTCGGCCTCGTTCAGGCCCAAAATAATGAGCCCACCCGCAGTGTTCGCAAAAGCGCTCACTGTCTCCCATACGTCTGCGCTCAATTTATTCGTGCAGGCTTTAACTTCTACCGATGCGTCATCAGTCCCCCGCCTGCGAAGGCGCTCAACAATAAGGCCAAGAGGTTCATCCAGCAGCATTGGCATTCCGTCTCTCTAAAACGATAGATTTATCTCTCTAAAGTATAGTATATCTCTCTAACTTTAGAGAGATAGGTACCTTATTTTAAAGAGAAATTTAGAGAGATGCATCAAATTCACTGCTAGATTGCCTAAGGTTATCTCTTTAACTGGCTTTCTCTTTAGAGAGACATTTAGAGAGACGAGCGCAACCTCTCTAATCATGGGCTCCTCTCTTTAAAGTGCGCACATCCCAACCGCACCTTAAGCTGCGGTGAAATAACTCACGATCACCCACCGAAAAGGGACAGGTTTGTTTTGGCAGGTATCATTTGGGGAAACGCCGAATAGCTTCATATACACAACCGCCGCAGCTCCATATGAGGCAAATGAATCCGTAGCATTTGTCCCAAATCTTAAGTATTTGTTCGACAGAACGGCCCCTGCTGGCTCCTGCTAGACTGGTAGACTCCCAACCGTCCATCCAGGAGCCTCCATGTCGCGCAAGTCCGCCTACAAGCAAGTACTTTCCATCGGCACCGCCGTGGTGCTGGGGTTTGCGCTGTTCACAGGATCGCTCGACGGAGCGCCCAAGCTGTTGTCGCCGCAAAGCGATGAGCAGGCAACGGCTCTGGCCGAGAAGCAAAACGAGAGTCCCAGCCGTACCGACGACGAAACGGACTTGGTCGCCCGGCTCGAATCGGGAACAGCAAGCTCCGAGGACTCCGGCGATGGCTCCGAATCCACCGCGACCAACACCAACGGCAACGTTGCCTCCGCGGACAGCGCCGCCACCCCCATCGACGAGGTCGAAAACCCCGATCTCGACCGCGCCCGTGGTGTATACCTCAGCAGCATTCCTGACTACGCGGGTAACCCCTACGTTGCCCTTCGCGCCGACAGCACGCACCCGCTCGGCACGCCGTCGTTCACGCTTGACGAGTATGAGCGTGCCACCGAAGAAGGCTGCTTTAAGAAGTTCTCCAAGCTCGACAGCCTGGGCCGCACCCGCAAAGCACTCGCCTGCGTGGGCCCCGAATCACTCGGTCAAGGCGAGCGCGGCGATATCTCGCGTATCCATCCTGCCGGTTGGCACCAGCAGCGCTACGACTTTATTCCGGGCCAGAGCCTCTACAACCGCTGCCACCTCATCGCTTGGTCGCTCTGCGGTGAAAACGCCAACCGCAAGAATCTCCTCACCGGTACACGCTATCTCAACGAGACAGGCATGCTGCCGTTTGAAGAGCAGATCCTCGACTACATCCGCGACACGGGCAACCATGTGCTCTACCGCGTCACGCCCATGTATAACGAAGAGGAACTTGTCTGCCGTGGCATGCGCCTTGAGGCGCAATCGGTCGAGGACCACGGCAAGACCCTCTGCTTCCACGTATATTGCTACAACCTGCAGCCGCACGTGCAGATCGACTACACCACCGGCCGCAATCAGGCCTCGGGAGACTAGGACCGACCAAGCTGCCCCAAAGCCAAAATGATCCGTTTTCCTCCGTCCCCAAGGAATCAAATAAGGCCGCCCCGGTTACCCAGGGTGGCCTTTTCGTCAGCACCTACATTGCGGCAAAATCACACGCTACTTGGCGCGGCCCTCCTCATAGCGCTCGACCAGCTTGGCCTGAACGTCATAGGGAACCTGCTCGTAGCCAGCGGGCTTCATGGTAAAGTCGCCCGTGCCGCGCGTGATGGAGCGCAGGCGCGTCGAATAATCCGTCAGCTCGGCCAGCGGTGTCTGGGCAATGACCACGGTATCGCCGCGCTCATCGGTCTCCATGCCTGTCACGCGACCGCGCGAGGCCGAGATGTCGCCCATCACGGCGCCGGCGTAGCTCTCGGGAATAGTCACCGTGATTTCCTCGATGGGCTCCAGCACCACCGGGTCGGCATCGGCGCATGCCTTGCGCAGGCCGATGCGAGCCGCCGCGCGGAACGCCATCTCGTTGGAGTCGACGCTATGATACGAGCCGTCGTACACAGCCACGCGAATGCCCGTGAGCGGGTAGCCGGCAATGATGCCGTCCTTCATGGTCTCCTGGACACCCTTGTCCACGGCGGGGATCAGCGAGCGCGGAATGCGGCCACCCACGACCTCATCCACAAACTCGTAGCCGTCGCTCGTGCCGTCGGGCCCAATAAGCGGCTCCACGCGCAGCCAGCAGTCGCCGTACTGACCGGCGCCACCGGTCTGCTTCTTGTGGCGACCCTGGGCGCTCGCCGTGCGGCGGATGGTCTCGCGATACGGAATGCGGATCGGCACGCTCTTGGCCACGACCTTGGTGCGATCCTCCAAACGGTTGAGCAGCACCGAAACCTGCGCCTCACCAACGGCGGAGATGATAGTCTGGCCCGTTTCCTCGTCACGATCGATGCTCATGGTCGGATCAGCCTTGCACGCCTTCTCGATAAACGTATAGAGCTTCTCTTCGTCGCCACGGTTCTCGGCCTCGATGGCAATGCGGTACTGCGAGTTGGGGAACTTAAACGCCGCAGCCTCGACCTTACCGGTAATGGAGAGCGTATCGCCCGTCTCGGCCGCCAGCTTGGGCGCCACGATGATGTCGCCGGCATAGGCGTGACCGACCTCGGTCATGTCGCGGCCGCACATCACATACAGGTGGGCCAGACGATCGCTCTTGCGGGTACGCGCGTTGATCAGCTCAAGGCCCGGCTCAAGCGTGCCCGTCAGCACCTTGATAAAGCTGATGCGACCCTGCTGAGGATCGGCCAGGGTCTTAAACACAAAGGCCACCGGGCGGTCATCGTCACTCGAGATCTTAAGCGAATCGCCGTCAATGAGCGGCATCTCGCCATAGTCGGTCGGCGCCGGGAAGTACGTGGCGATGTCGTCCATCAGCGAGTTGACGCCCTGCTCCTTGATGCAATCGCCCGCAAAGACCGGCACAAAGATGCGCTCGGCGATCGCCTTCGACAGCAGGCCTTCGAGCTCCTCCTGCGTCAGCGTCTCCTCGCCTTCCAAGTACTTCATCATCAGTTCGTCGTCAGCCTCGGCCACCAGCTCGCACAGATGGTCATGGGCCTCCTCGGCCTGGGCACGATACTCCTCGGGAATCTCCGACTCAACGGCCTCGGCGCCGTTGCAATGGCGCGCCTTCATGCGCACCAGGTCGATGATGCCGTCAAAGTCCTCGCCCTCGCCCCAGGGAAGGGTCACGGCGCCCAGGCGCGTGCCAAAGCGCTCCTGCAGCAGGTCCATCGTGGTCGCAAAGCTGGCCTCGGAGCGCGACAGGCGGTTTACGAACACCGCACGCGCCAAGCGCAGGTCCTCGGCGGCATACCAGAGCTTAACCGTCGTAGGCTGCGGGCCGGCCTCGGCGTCGACCACAAACAGAGCCGTCTCGCAGACGCTCATCGCGGCAAAGGCGTCGCCGATAAAATCGGGGTAACACGGGGCATCGAGCACATTGATGCGCGCGCCCTTCCAGTCGATCGGTGCAATGGTCGTCGAGATGGAAAATGCACGCTTGACCTCTTCGGGGTCATAGTCGAGCGTGGGCTTGGTGCCGTCGTGGCCGCCCAGGCGGGCGGTCTTGCCAGAAAGGTGGAGCATGGCCTCGGCGAGTGAAGTCTTGCCCACCCCGCCTTGGCCTACGAGCACCACGTTCCTTACATTGCCGGTCTTGGGAGCACCCATGATGACCTCCTTGCAGGGCCGCGCGCATTGCGCGACGCCAACGGGGAGAGTTCGCGGTCGGTGCCATCCCGGGAGCAGCATGGTCGGCAGCCGAGCCGACTCACCCTCCAAATGTCCTATGCCACCACCCTACCCTCACGGGCGACCGTCCATGCACACCTTTCGGCACACGTATGAATACAGGCGGCGAGAGGAAGAGACAAGCTTGTGAGGCGATTATTGAACCCCGCCGATGCAAACAAAAAGCCGCCACAGACCGTAAGACCTGCGGCGGCTTCGCCTCAATTAATAGTTGAGCAAATACCTGAGCCTATCCCTCGATACGGCTCAAAAACTCACGCGTGCGCTGCTCGCGTGGATGGTCGATAACCTGCTCGGCGGGCCCCTCCTCGACAATACGACCGCCGTCCATAAAGACCACGCGATCGGCAACATCGCGCGCAAACTGCATTGCGTGGGTCACGATCACCATCGTCATATTCTGCGCCGCAAGGTCTTTAATGACACGCAGCACCTCGGCCGTCAGCTCGGGATCGAGTGCCGAGGTCGGCTCGTCAAAGAACAGGATCTCCGGGTCGAGCGCTAGGGCGCGGGCAATACTCACGCGCTGTTGCTGACCGCCCGAAAGCTCACAAGGAACCTTGTTCTCGTTGCCCGTAAGCCCCATCTGCGCGATCAACTCGCATGCACGTGCCTCTGCCTGCTCGCGCGGGCGCTTAAGAACGCGGATCGGCGCATCGGTGATGTTTTTCATCACGGTATAGTGCGGGAACAGATTGTAGTTCTGAAACACCAGGCCAAATCGCGAGCGCGCCTGCCTGGGCACATCGCCCTTCGCATAGACCGCGCCCGAACCCGCATCCGTCGCAACGGCAAGGTCGCCAAACGAGAGCGAGCCTCCGTCGAGCGTCTCGAGCAGCGTGGCACACCGCAGCAGCGTGGACTTGCCGCCACCCGAAGGCCCGATAATCGCCACGACCTCTCCACGCTTTACCTCGAGCGAGATATCCTTGAGCACCTCATTGCCGCCAAACGCCTTACGTGCGTTTTCGATTTTCATCACTGAGTTAGTCATGATAATAGTCCAGCTTCTTTTCGGCGGCGCCCAGCAGCATCTCGACCACAAAGTTAAAGACCCAGTAGATCAACGCCGCAATCGCAAACGGCACCATGCTCACTTGCGAGGCGACCAGCGCCTTGGCCGTCGAGAACATCTCCCCCACGCCGATGGCAAACGCCAGCGACGTGTCCTTGACCAGCGTGATGATCTCGTTGCCCATCGCCGGCAGAATACGCTTGGCGACCTGCGGCATCACGATATACAGAAACGTCTGCATGCGCGAATAGCCCAGCACCTCGGCTGCCTCGTATTGACCGCGCGGAATGGACTGCAGGCCCGAGCGATAGATCTCGGCAAAGTAACCGGCGTAGTTGATGATGAACGCTACGACGCACGCCGTCCACTTGGAATCGGGCGTGAGCGAAATGCCAAACACGTAGTACGGGGCAAAGTAGATGGCAAACATCTGCAGCATGAGCGGCGTACCGCGCATGACCGAGATATAGATGCGCGCAATCCAGCGAAGCGGCGCGATTTTACTCATGCGCATAAACGCCACGGGGATTCCCAGCGGAATCGACCCCAGCAGCGTCAGCACAAACAGCTGCAAACTGACCAAGAATCCCTGGCCGAGCATCTGCATCATGACCTGAATAGACATTACTTGAGCACCCAATTATCGAAAGATAGACCATAGCTTGAATACTTGTCGCACAGGTCCTTGACCGTGCCGTCCTCATAGAGCGCCTTGAGCGACTCGGTTACAGCATCGGCCGACTTGGTGTCGCCCTTCTTAAAGCCGACGGCGTAGTGCTCGCTGGACAGCGGCTCATCAAGCTGCGTATAGGCATCGGGCTTGGCGGCAAGCTGATACTGGGCAATCGAAAGGTCGCAAGCCACGGCATCGACCGCGCCGCTCTCGAGCTGCATAAAGGCCGTGTTGTACTCGCCGATCGTGTCGAGCGTGGCAAACGTCGCCGCCAGATCCTTCTGGTCACCCTCGAGCACATCCTGCGCAGCGGAATCGGTCTGCGTAATCACGGTCTTGCCGGCAAGATCGTCCCAGCCCTTGATGCCCGCATCCTTCTTGACCACCAGCACCTGCTCGTTGAGCATGTACGGCTCGGAGAACGTGTAGTCGTCCTCACGGCCCTCCATGGTAAAGCCGTTCCAGATGCAGTTGATGGCACCCGAGTTGAGCAGCGTATCCTTGGCATCCCAGTCGATGGCCTCGTATTTGACCTCCCAGCCCTGCTTATCGGCAACAGCCTTGGCCAGATCGAGATCAAAGCCGGTGTACTCGCCATCGTCGCCCACAAAGCCGTACGGAGGATAGGACTTATCAAAGCCCACCACGAGCTTCTTGGACTCCGCAGCGCCCTTCACGTCCTTGGCTGCAGCAGAACCGGCAGCGGAACCCTTGCCGGCACCACCGCCGCAACCGACAAGACCAAGGCCAAGCACCGTGGCGAGCGAGCCGGCTAGACCAACAAACTGACGACGAGACATATCGGTGTTCATGGTATCCCCCCTTGATGGCACTTTAGTTAAGTAAAGTGAGTCGTGTAACGTTCAGAATCATACACTTTAGTGAGATGGAGTACAAGGGAGGGTTTGCCCGCCGCGTGAGGGGTGTGGGGGTTAAGTTTCCTGCTCTACAGTCCTGCTCACGCCGGAGGCCACATTAAGTGGCCTCCTGTTCGTGCGGAACTCGCGATAAACTTAACCCCCACACCCCTCACGCGGCGGGCAACCGTCGTTGGGCTTATCACTGACACGATTAAACCGCTTGTATATCGTCTGCTGGCTTGGCACGGTACAATACTTGCAGCTTTAATTCATGAATTAGTGGAGTTATTGATGGCAGAATCTCGTGCGGAGCGTAAGGCTCGTCGTGCTTTGATCGAGGCGGCTGAGGGGTCGGGGGAGAAAAAATCTTCTAAGAAATCCAAGTCGTCTCTGAATGCAAAGGGCAAGGCTAAGGCCAAGCGTCCCGGCTCTCGTCGGAACGAGGATAAGGCATCTCAGACTCGCTCCAAGCGCCCGTATAAGAATCCGGTTCCGTCTGCGCGCAAGGCCGTTGATCCCAAGTCTCCTTGTTCCACCATGAAAGCTTGCGGTGGGTGCACGGCGCTCAATCGTCCTTATAAGAAGCAGTTGGCGACCAAGCAGGCTGCTATGGAGGAGCTTTTTGCTTCGCTTTGTGAGCGTGAAGGCATTGCTGTAGATCCTATTCGTGGTATGGGTGTCACCCTGGGCGACCCGGGCAAATATCCTGCACCGCGCGGTTTTCGCCATAAGGCCGCCACTCCCTTTGCCCCCGGCAAAGAGGGCGCTGTCCGTTGCGGTTTCTTTGAGCGCGGCACGCACAAGATCGTTGCCGTACCCGAATGCCCCGTCGAGGCACCGGGCGCCCGACAGATTCTTAACGGCATCGCGCGTGAAGCTGAGCGCCTACACATTCCCGCCTTTAACGAGGACAAGCATCTTGGTTTGCTTCGCTATGCCGTCGTCCGCTGCGGTTGGCGTACCGACCAGGCCATGGTCACGCTCGTGACCGCTCAGCGCGACTTGCCGCATGCGCAGGAGTTCTTTGAGGCTGTCGCCGCGCTCAATCCGCACATCGTCACCGTCGCCCAAAACATCAACGGACGTCCCGGCAACGCCATCCTCGGCGAGGAAACCCGCATTGCATATGGCGCCGAGTGCATGCGCGACCAGCTGCTCGGTTGCGAATTCGATATCTCCCCCACCGCGTTCTATCAGACCAATCCGCAGCAGACCGAGCTGCTCTATCAGCTCGCTATCGACGGCATGGATCTGCGCCAGGGCGATGTGCTTATGGATGCTTACTGCGGCAGCGGCACCATCGGTCTTTGCGCAGCTAAAGATGCCCAGAACAAGGGGATCGGCATCATGCTGCTCGGTGTGGAGCGCAACCCGGCGGGCATTGCCGACGCACGCCGCAATGCCGAGCTCAACGGTCTTACCCGCAGCGCCTGGTTTATGGCCGACGATGCCACCGATTACATCCTAGATGCCGCCGACAACAACGAGCGGATCGATGTCCTTTCCATCGACCCGCCGCGTGCCGGCTCCACCCCCGAGTTCCTCGAAGCTGCCTGCGCACTTAAGCCGCGCCGCATCACCTATATCAGCTGCAACCCCGTGACTCAAGAGCGCGACCTGCATCAGCTCCTCGACGGAGGCTATCGCCTGCTCAAGATCACGCCCGTCGACATGTTCCCTCACACCGACCACACCGAAACCGTAGCGGTCCTCGAACGCCGCTAACCAACCTCAGTATATTTTTGGGACAAGAAAGGGGGCGACCCGCCTGGGCCGCCCCCTTCGCTTGGTTTATAAACTCCGCTACATCCCATTGCGCAGATCGCACACGCCGGCTGCCGCCATCTCGCGCAGCAGCGTCTCGCGGTCGTGCGTCACGATCAAATCCAGCGGGAAGTGAATCTCGTCGAGCATCTTGCGCGCGTGATCGAGCTTGCCAATGGCCATGCCAATGTGGGCATCTGTCGACACGCCAATGCCCACGCCCAGCTCGGCGCAGCGCTCGGCGATCTTGCGGCATACGGCCCAATGCTCAGTGTCGACACCGTGTTCAAGACTATGGTTGTTGATCTCGATAATCTTGTGCTTGGCCTTAGCTGCCAACAGTACCTCGTCGATATCGAACGGCACGCCCGAACGCCCCGTGTGGCCCAGCATGAACACCTTGGGGTGCTCCAGGGCATTGATATACATCTCGGTCGTCTGGGCCAGCGTCGCGCCCTCAGCAATCTGCGGATTATGCACGCTTGCAACCAAATAATCCAAATTACGCGTAACCAAATCGAACAGTGAATGCTGACGGCTGTACGAATCGCCGGCAATATCGAGCGTGACAGGAGTGTCCTCGCCAAACAGGCTTCCGTCCAGCGAAACGATATCGACCTCGGCGCCGCGAAGTACCAGCACGCCGCTCCAAATGCGCGGCCAGATATCCTGGTTAATAAAGAACTGGAAACTGCGCAGGTCATTGGGGCAAGGCGTAACCATAGAGCTCAAATGGTCGGCAGATCCGAGTACCTGCAGACCACGCTCTGCCGCCCAGTACACATTCTCCTCAATGGTCGAATATGCATGCGCAGAGAACATCGTATGGGTATGAATGTCACAAGAAAGCAGGTAGGGCATCAGGTCTCCTTATCTGGCACGGCCGTCGCTTATATTCATTGTACGCATAGCCTTCGATAGTCGTAAAACCACTCCATCCCAAAGACACAACGTCCATGACAACGGGATCCGGCTTAACACCAAACCCCGTTTCACGTAAAACATTGTAAGCAGAGCGCTTTACTTTGAATGATACTCGTCGGCCAGCTGCTTCCAGGCGGGCAGTGAGTTAACGATAGTCTCGTAGCTCACACAGTAGCCCAAGCGGAACCAGCCCGGCATGCCAAAACTGTCCGAGGGCACCGCGAGCAGCTCATACTTCTTCGCGCGCTCGCAGAAAGCGTTCGCATCGGGCTCCAGCGCCTTCACCCACAGGTAGAATGCACCATCCGGCTCAACATAGGTGTAGCCGTACTCCGCTAGTGCATCGGTAAGCGCGGTGCGGTTGCGTGCATAGGCCTCAACGTCACTCGGCTCATCGATGCAGTCGATAATTACGCGCTGGAAGAGTGCCGGTGCGCATACAAAACCCAGCGTACGGGCAGCACCAGCAACAGCCGGCATCAGACGGGCAGCCTGCGGATTGGTGTTGGGAACCAAGATCCAGCCCACGCGCTCACCAGGCAGCGACAGCGACTTAGAATACGAGTAGCATACCACGGTGTTCTCGTAGATCGAGGGCACCCAAGGCACCTCGGCACCGTACACGATCTCGCGGTACGGCTCATCCGAGATGAGCATAATCGGATTCTCGGGATCGCGCTGAGCGTTGGCCTCGAGCAAAACATTGGCCAGTCGCGTCAGCGTGTCGCGCGTATATACGGCACCGGTCGGATTGTTGGGCGAGTCGATGATGACGGCCGCCGTCTTATCGCTGATCGCCTTGAGCACGTTATCCACGCTCAGCTGGAACGTGTCTTCATCGGCAGGCGCCTCGACACACGTGCAGCCGGCCTTCTCAATCCACACGCGATACTCCGGAAAGTACGGGGCGATAACAATAACCTCGTCGCCCGGGTTCGTAACGGCGTTGAGCGTACAGGTGAGCGAAGCCGCGGCGCCCACGGTCATAAAGACATCCTTGCCCTCATAACTCGTACCAAAGCGGCGGTTGAGCGACTCAGCCACGGCGGTACGGCACTGCGGCAGGCCCGGTGCGGGCGTGTATCCGTGCAGCTGGTCA
>URTZ01000043.1 GCA_900550825.1 uncultured Collinsella sp.
GCCGCCCGTCGGGGCAAACAACGAGACATTCAGACGCTCGTCGTCACGTGCGGCATCGGGCGCGCTCGCCGCAACGTAGTCGGGCAGCTTGCCAGCCTCCTCCTGCGTCATGATGTTCGTCAGGGTAACGGTGATGCGATAGGAGCACGTGCCGTCACCGTTCTTGATGCCCTGGCCAATCTGCGTATCGGCGTTCAGGTACCAGTCGAGCTTGGAGAAGCTCAGGTTGTTAAAGTAAACGCCGGCAACAGGATCGGCACTCGGGTCATCCGGATCGGGCAGCGAAGCGTCAATGCCCGTCTCTTTGATGGCATTCTGCTCATCATCGTTTCTCATCCACGCGATCAGGCGGCCCTCTTCGGCACCGCGCTCAACGGCGCTGACAAGCTTCGTAACATCGACATCGCCGATACCGCCAAGGATCTTGTCGAAGGCAGCGCTGGCGACGGATGCAAAGATGCCGTCCGACTCCTCGACCGGATAGTTCCAGTACACATCGTGCATGAGGACCTTTGCGGCGTTGGTGCCGTCGACAACCGTTCCGTCGGGCAGCGAGACATTACCGACCAGGCCCAGCAGATACTGCAGGAACACCGGGTCGATACCGATGACGCCATCAACGTCCTGTCCATACTGGGACTTCCACAGCGCGGCGACACGCTGCGAGTTGCGGGGCCAATCAGGCGAATAGGTATTGCCCGAGTTGTACAGGTTGCTGTGGTTGCCGAACAGCGCCTCATCCTCTTCGTCGACGCTCTCGACTGCCTCATCCTCACTGAGTCCAATGCGGGGAACAAACTCGCCAATCGACATCTGGCCGTCGGTGACCGAAATCAGGCCCTGCGAACCGCCAAAGCCGCCGCAGGCACGAATCTCGACGTTGTTCATGGCGTACATAAGGTAGTTGCGCGTCTGGCCGTTGGCGCCGAGCATCTGGGGAAGGACGGGGGCGACCTTCTCCGCCGCGTCAACCGCGCCGTTGAGGGTGGCAAAGCCGTCCTTGGCCTTATCGACCAGCTCGGTCACCTGGGAAATATGAGTATCGCCAATGCCCTGGACCTTCTCGTTGGCGCTCTTGAACACCTTCGAGCTGCTGGAAAGCGAATCGGCGACCGCCTGCAGCGCGGACACGTTAATCATGCCGTCCTGGAACAGCTTGCCGGGCGTGGCCTGCGAGAGGTTATCGGCCATGGGAACCAGCGCGTTGCTCGAGACATCGGACAGGGCGTCAATCATGGTGCGGGCCGCATTGATATCGCTGCCATACACCGGGATAAACGAAGCCGCCGCCCACAGCGGGCTCGAGGTCTCCGCCTTCATGCTGTTACAGAGCTCATCGATCTTCTTCGCGTCGTCAGGCAGCGTCGAAAAATCGCCCGACGTGACCTTGTCCTTAAGGCCACCGACGATCTCGACAGCCTCCTTCGCTTCACTCTTTACGGTCTTTGCCGAGTTAAGCAGCATCAAGCCGCTTGCGCCAAGCGCAACGAGAAGCACCGCGACCACAGCGGCAATAATGGCGCCGGTGTGACGCTTTTTGCGCTCGCCCTTGCGATGGCGATGACGGACCAGACCGTCAGAGGTCGAACTCGACGAAGCGTCGCTACCGTAGTTCAAGCCAAAATCGTAATAATCTTCCTTGGAACCCGAGCCCGCAAACTCGGCACCGCTATCATCCAGGCGGGCGAACGTGCCAGTCTCGGAGGCGCCGGTGTAAATCGTGCCAAGGTTACCCGTAAGCCCCGCGCCACCGGCAGAGGGAGTATTGTTGGCGGCCTTGCCGGCATTAACGTTGCCGGCGCCATTCGCGGCGTTGGCAGCACCCGCGTTGTTCGCGGGTACCGAAGGAGCCCCGCTCGGCTGCGACGTGGAGGTTGCACCGTCCGCAAAGACATTTCCTCTTGCACGGCCGGTCTTTTTTGCCTTTTGAGACTGCTCGTACAGAGCGGTAAACATCGCCGTCTCGCCCGGGGACACGCGCTTACCGGAACCGCCCTGTCCAGCGCCGCCCGGCGTGCCGGCCTTACCAGCCCCGTTCGGACGCGGCGGAACTGCAGGGCGGCCGCTATCGCTGCCCTTAAAGTGATTACCAGCCATAAAGAAATCCTCGCAATTGAGTCGCAATGAAAAAGTCCATAACGTTACTAGTTTATGGCATTTTGAGCATCGACAGCTAAACTCCAGACACGGACATCAATTGGCGAAAATGCGGCACAACACCTTTTCTGTCTTGGCGGCGGCGCTAGCTACACCGTGAGGAACATCATCACGATGATCATGACAAAGCCGATAAGGTCGGTCGGCAAAAACACCGTCCCCAGCATAACGGCGCTGGTGATGGTCGCCGAAACCGGCTCCACAGTTCCGATGAGGCTCGCGCGCACCGAGCCGATGTCCTTAACGCCCTGCATATAAAGCATGTAAGCAAAAAACGAGCCGATAACCACGAACACCGCGAGCGCCTCGATGCCGGCAGCGTCGAGCGCCGGCATATGCGCCCAGGGCTGCACGAAGACGCACGAGACCACGCCCGCCGTGAGCATTGCCGAGCCCGTGACGATGGGGCTGCCGTATTCGGGCAGGATCTTGGCGGGAATCACCGCCATACACGCGGCGCTGACCGCACACATAAGACCTGCTGCCAGGCCAAGCGGCGAGATATTCAGGCTGGTGGGGTCGCCGCCGGTGGCGATTAAAAAGGTTCCACCCAGAGCCAGGCCAATGCCGATGACTTCGCGAGTACGCGGCATGCGGCGATCGGTCACGCAGGCGTAGCCCATGATGATAACGAGCTGCAGGCACTGGAGCACCGTCGCGGTTCCGGCGTTCGTCAGGCGCACGGCCGAAAGATAGCAAAACTGGTTGAACAGCAGGCCAAAAGCGGTAAAGAGCAGCAGCTGCTTGCGATCAGCGGGCGTCGTCCAAAGCTTGACCAGGCGTGCGCGGTCGCGCGTGACAACCACAGCCATAAAGAGCAGGCCGGCGAGAATCTGACGCACGCTCATAAGCCACAGCGTATCGACATGGTAGGTATCGAACAAAAAACTCGCGCTGGTGCCCGAGAAGCCCCAAAACGAACCGCCCACCAGCGTAGCCAAGACGCCCGTGATCATCTTGCGCGTCGAAGCGCTGTTCAGGCGGTCGCGCCATGCGCGACGGGTGTTGCGGCTGAGCTCGTCGGTGCCCTCGGGCACATCAATGTTCGATATATCGGTCATCGGCACCGAAGCCCCTGCGCCTTCGACCTGCTCGACACACTCTTTGCTCATTCCACTCCCCCGAAACAGCCTGGAAACAATTCGGTTTACCTTACCACGGCGAAGTCACCAGCTGGAGGCTTGTCCGCTTATCGGTAGGACAATTCCGCAGGCGTCTTTCCATAGCTCGATACCGCAATGGCCTTGCATTATGCGACAGCCAAATCGCGGCAGCAGGCTCTTTTGAAATGGATGCGACAAAGCCCCCGAATTCCACAATGTAAGCGATTTTTAAAAATGTTCTTGCCACCGAGTTCAGGCTCCGTTATATTATCCCTTGCGCGCTTGCGCACCCTTGATCGGGCGTTTAGCTCAGGGGGAGAGCGCTTCCCTGACACGGAAGAGGTCAGAAGTTCAAATCTTCTAACGCCCACCAAATGTTCGCAGCTCAGAGGCTATGTCCTCTGGGCTGTTTTGTTTTATGTCGCCAAATCCGCTGGCAGCTCCAACCGCCCAAGCAACCACCCTGCCCATGCACAAAACCGCGTCAATAGCCACCGAGGCCGAGGCCAACGCGTCTCGAACCCATCCGAGCCGCAACTCCTCAGCAAAACGCCGCGATGTCTGCGCCCTGCGGTATCCTTGA
Organism: uncultured Collinsella sp.; assembly: GCA_900550825.1. Lineage (GTDB taxonomy): Bacteria > Actinomycetota > Coriobacteriia > Coriobacteriales > Coriobacteriaceae > Collinsella. Next base: position 3,844 of record URTZ01000043.1, read on the forward strand.
GCCACTTGCACCTGCAGCACCAAGGAGCCGCCATGCGCACCGAGCTCGATGTCCCCTTTTCGCACAAAGAAGAAGCCAAGGCGCTGGGCGCCAAATGGGACCGGACCAAGAAGATCTGGTATGTACCCAGCGGCGTCAACCCCGAGCCCTTTGCCGAGTGGCTGCCCGGTGTTGACCGATCCGACCCCTCAGCGCCGTATATATATCTAGTACTGGGCAAGCGCAAGTGCTGGAAGTGTCACAAAGAGACCTCGGTCGCGGCCTTCGGCATTCCCTATCGAACCGATAACGACGAGAGCATCGTCATCGCGCACGCGCCCAACGAAGCCGGGTACATTGCCATCGACACGGCCAACGCCAACGCACTCGCCATCGTGCCCGCTCTTGGCTGCGTACCGGGCGAGATCCGCGACTACCTTCATAAGCGCTGCGGCTACAAGCCCGTAGGCGCGCGAGCCTCCAAAGCCCCGTCGCTCGGCAACACGTGCACCAGTTGCGACGCGCCGCAAGGCAGCCGCTATCTGTTCGAGGAGCCCTCGTCCCCGTTTGCCCTCACTGCCATCAACAAGCTGCCGGCACTGGAGTTTATACGCGTCGAAGTTGCCGGCGTCTTTGGCGTCCCGGCCACGCGCACCGACTTTGACCAGGCACTCTTTACCTGGGCACGCGACCATCACGCCGAGTTCCACAAGCAACTCGGTGAGGGGATTTATTTGTAGAGGCAAAAGACACTCACAGCCAACTCCTCCGCATCACCTATCCCTCGTCGCCGGCGTCGTACACGATATCGAGGCCACAAACAGGGCATTTCTCCGGATACACCGGCATATGAACGCCTGTCCGTTTTCTCACTTCGTCGCTGAGTCTGTCGCGCGCATCGATAAACCGAATGTCGAGACACGGTATTTGCGAGCCGCAGCAAGGGCAGGTGACGACAAACGACGCGCAATCAACCTCTACGCTCGGAAACATATTGTTGTCTATAAGGGCACACGGCAGTTTTCCGTACTTCCCCATCGCAATATCGCCTCGCCAGCTCATACACGCTCCCCTCTCGCTATACAAATCAGGAAGAGCATGCACCGGCGGGCGTGCGCGAGATTGCATCGCCACGCGATCCGATCAAACAACACGATCGTCAAAGAATGCCAAAGCCAAATACGCTAATACGGCAGAAGCCCCGCCTTTTCACGCTTCTTTTCCGAGCGATCGAACTCAATGCGATGGGCCTCAAGAAACACCGTATCGGGTCGCCACTGACGCTCACTCGGCTGCCTTAGCGTCGCACCCGCAAAGGAAGCGTAGTCGGTCTTATCCAGCAGGTACGATCCGCACAGCCGATATTCGCCGCAAACAGGCTCAAACGAAATCAGGTGAGCATCAAATAGGGAATGAAGATCGCGCCGAAGCAGAATACCGTTGCTGGCAACCTGCGATTTGGGTCCCGAGTAATTCTCGATATGCGCAGCCTCCAGAGCTTCGCTGACGCCGCAGTCCGACACCGCGCAACGGCCATCATAGGCGGCAACGAGCTGCTTGCGGAACCATTGCTGCCCCAATCGCTCGCGCCTTAACGCATAGCGGACCTTTTCGTCGTCGGTCACACCCTGTCCGGCAAACTCAATATCGACGGGTATGTGCTTCAGATAACTCATGTCGGGCGCAAAACGAGGGTCCGGTCCGCCTTTATGAACAGGACCGTGCAGAACAAACCATCCGTTTTCGGGCTCGAACCGCTCAACAAACGCAAGGCCGAGCACCTTATAGCCCACCTCGGTTGCAAATATGACTCCGACTGGGACGCCACATTCCATGCAGTTGAGCATTTTACGGTTGTAATTCTGGTCTCGAAAACCAACGGTACCCGGCGCTTGAACCGAGTACTTAATGACCCATGTGCCATCGTCCAAATAGAGCGGAGGCACATCGGTGTAGAAGCTCTTTTTAGAGTTATGGACCGAAAGCGCAAAGATCTTATTGGGATCTTGATTCACCCGATCCTGGCCCGGCCAGAAGATCCCTGAATCCCGCGTTACGGGAAAGAAGTCCGAGCCAATTCTCAAACGATACTGATACTGAGGGCTATCTTCCTTGGTGTGGTGCGGAAGGCTGGTCCAAACGCCGCCGCGCTGTTCCTCACCCAGAAACCACTCCCATGCCTCAACGTATTCGGAAGGCACGAGACTGCGGGCGCGGTCATAGCTTGGTCCATCCATCAACGGAACAGCAAGGTCAATGTCGTTCATCGCCAGCACCTACAACCATACGAACGCGAGTCATGCCCTTCAATAATATGGCCGAGAGTCAATTATTACGAGATCTCATTCCACGATCGGCACATCGTTGATGCTCTCGGTTTGCCGCTGGCGCGCTTGTACCCCGCTACCCCACTTCCCTGTATACTGATGTAGCACGTGTTTCATCCGGGCTTGTTGGGCCGGGTCGTTCATGGGAGGTTCTTGTGGCTGTTTCGAATCCGCCTAAGGGAAGCGTTTCTTCTTCGTCCATCAAGCCGGTTACACGCAAGGCCGTGCGCTGCCAGCGCGAGGTCGCCTGGCTTGTCACGCAGGCAGCAGGCAGACTCGTGGCGAGCACGGAGGACGTCAATGCTCCCACACCGAGCTTTGTGCTGGCAGCGGCGCTGAATCGAGTACGCCAGCTGGAACTCGTCGCACAAGAAGACGGCAGCCATCTTGGCTACCAGGACGCTATGGCGCCCGACCTGTTGACCTTTTGTCGCATGATCAAATTGCCCGCCGCGCCCAATACGCTTTCGGACGCAGGCTACATGTTTACGCTCTCGGGCGCGGACCTTATCCGCGACATCTATGCATACTGCAGCGAGCTCGCCGAGCGCCACGTCTTTGACGCGGCAGAAGTCAAACCGGGAAATGTCATCAAGCTGGTTCTTAGGCTGTTCTTGATGGACGGGTTCGGGGCCATGCCGGCGTAAGCCGAGTCTTTAGCATCACCGTCGACTGGGCAACAACCGCTTTACCTTAATGGACGCCAATCGAGGGTCGATTATTGGGTCGCCTCGTCCACTAACGCATCTATCCCACGCGCTCCGACAGTCGATACTTGCGGTTGCGGCTCGTCGCCGGCGCCGTGGGCTCAAGCTCGCCTTGAGCAATGAGCGCGTTGACGCGCGACCTAACCTGGGAAATTGTGAGCCCTGTGTGCTCTGCCAGCTCGCGCGTCCCCAGCTCGCCGTAGTGTTTGAGTGCCGTCACAATTAAGCCCCCGCCATGATCGACCGGCTCGATCTTTGAACGGTAAAGTACGACCTTGAACCGATCGAACCCCGGGCAGAACAGGGGCTCGGCCAGACCATGCGCGCGCATGGCATCGATCATCATCGGGATGCCCAAGCCATTGCCCGTAGCCGGCGAACCTGCGCCATCCGGCAGCGGGACAATCGACATGAGCTTCACAAGCGTCGCGTTACGGCATCGGGAGCTGCCGTCAAACAAGTTCTCGCGAGTCTTTCCCCCGTAAAGGCCGCCAGGATTCGTCACCTCGACACGATCGTCAAAGACGTCGACGGCAATCGATTGTCCACAGAACCGATCCCCGTATTCTCGATGGATTACGGCGTTGGCGATTGCCTCGCGCAGAACCTCCTCGGGAATCTCCAGCGAGTCGACACGCGAGACGCCTTGGACGGTCGAGGTTCGCCGCAAATTCTTGGCGACGGCCGCGACAGCATCCGAAATCATCTCGCCCAACGTTCCCTCACAGATTGTGCGGTCCATGAACCTCAGCGACCCCGCCGTGCCTTTCCGGGTCCCCGCATAGACAGCCATGTCGATAAAGAGCTTGGGATAAAACTGCTGAGGGTAGGTGCCCGCAACTAGGAGTCCAGCCTTGGTGACATTGCCCTGGGAATCAAGGAAATTTAGGCGCTCCAGCTTCGTTTGTTTGTCCGGCGCGCCGCGCATCGCCCGGGGCGTCAACGAGAAAGCCCGATCTATCGTACGGTCGACCAGCGTCTCGTCGAGATCGTCCGCGTCCGCGCCCGCCACCGCGTCGCGATCGCTCGGAGTCGCCCGACCGTATGACGCCAATGCGAGCACCTCGGTCGACGAAAGCGGGACATCTTTGTCATCGATGCGCTTGTAGCTGCCGCCCTGGGCGCCCCGCTCTATGACATAGCAGGGCTTGCTCGACGGATCGAGCTCCTCAATCGTAATGACGAGAACGATGACGCCCTGAAGCTCCACTCGCTCGATCGTGTATTTAGGCGGATTGGCCAGCTTTCCTCGACCGCCCGCATCACCCATGCCTGACACAAATTGGTTGAGCACTTTCTCGGTCTCGAAGTTCTCAACCGGGACAAAACCTGCGCGCTCACTCACTCCGAGCACGATGATTCCGCCGGCAGTGTTCGCGAATGCGCTCACCGTTTCCCACACATCGCGGGAAAGCGTCGTGGCGCTCTCCTTCACTTCGACGTTAAGATCATCCGAGCCCATACGCCTTAAAGACTCAAGCAGACCGGTCAGCTCGTTTTCGTTCATCTGCACGTCCTTTCGCTCGGTCCTGCGGAGAATGCCGCGGATAGATTTCCCTCGTCTCTCAGTTATCTCTCGTAATTATCTCTCATCTATCTCTTATCTCTCGGCTTAGAGATAAGAGATAGATAGAGATGGAATGTCTACCATTTGCTTCATTTATACATATTTTTGCTGGTAGAACAATCGGTATTGAGACAATACCATGATTGCCTGTCTCTTTGCTGCTCAGTTATCTCTCATATTTTTCTCTCATCTTCCTGTCATCTCTCATATTAGAGACGAATGAGGGACGAGAGATACGCGAGTGATGGACGAGCGAGGATTTCCGGATATCCACTCTCGTTTGGCGAGTGTCCAATTTTCCACGCTCGCGCGGCGGTCACGCGGGGCCTTTACCCATTCCGCCGGCATCGTCTTCAGTTCGCCGCAGAGCCGCGGCCCCATATGGGTATACTCTCGAGGATTCGACTCGATTCGCCCCCGCTGGGGCGTCAAAGGAGACTGCATATGCCCACCACCTCAACCGACCCTCGCACCGCTGCCGCCGCACTGCTGGTGCCCGGCACCACCCGCCACGGCTTTGCCGTCGAGCGCTGCGAGACCGTGCCCGAGCTCGACTCGGACGCCTACGTGCTGCGCCACACCGCATCGGGCGCTCGCCTGCTGTACCTGGCATGTGACGACGAAAACAAGGCCTTTGCCATTGGCTTTAAAACGCCGCCGGCCGATTCCACCGGCGTGTTCCATATTCTTGAGCACTCGGTGCTGTGCGGATCGGCCAAATTCCCCGTCAAGGAGCCGTTTGTCGACCTGATCAAGAGCTCCATGCAGACGTTTCTCAACGCCATGACCTACCCCGACAAGACCATCTACCCCGTTGCCACCACCAACGAGCAGGATCTGTATAACCTGATGGACGTGTACCTGGACGCGGTGTTCAACCCGGCCATCTATACCAAGCCCACCATTTTTGAGCAGGAGGGCTGGCACTACGAGCTGGATCTGCCAGAGAGCGCCGAGGGCGAGGGCGACGGCAGCCCCGCCAGCCTGCGCGAGGGCACGCTGCGCTATAACGGCGTGGTGTTTAACGAGATGAAGGGCGCGCTGTCCGACCCCATGAGCGTGCTGGACGACGCCATCAACGCCGCGCTCTATCCCGACACCGCCTATGCGCACGAGAGCGGCGGCGACCCGCGCGCGATCCCCGCGCTCACCTACGAGCAGTTCCTGGACACGCACGCGCGCCACTACAATCCTTCCAACTCTTATATAACGCTCTACGGCGACCTAGATGTGGACCGCGCGCTGGCGTTTTTGGACGAGCGTTATCTGTCGCAGCCGAGTGCCGCGAGCTGCCGCATGGACGCTGCCGTCGCCGCCGGCGAGGACCCGTCCACGCTGGCGCCCAATCCGCTGGGCGTGCAGGCACCCGTGACCTGCGAGTACAAGCGCGTCGAGATGGCCACTACACCCGAGAACGCCCTGGTGGGCCTGGGCCTGGTGCTGGGCAGCGCGCTCGACCGCAAACGCACGATCGCGGCGGATATCCTGTTCGAGGCACTGCTGGGCTCCAACGAAGCACCGGTTAAGAAGGCCATTCTGGCCGCCGGCCTGGGCGGCAACGTGGTGAGCTACACCGCGGCCGAGAGCCTGCAGCCCTACGAGCTCATCATGCTGCAAAACGCGCAGCCCGGCGTGGCGCGCGAGCTGCGCCGCGTGTTCCAGGACGCCTGCCGCGACCTATGCGAGCATGGCGTTCCGCGCGAGCGCCTGGAAGCCATCATCAGCAGCAACGAATACGACCTGCGCCAGCGCGACTACGGTATCGCCGACGGCGTGGCCATTGCGTGCGACGCGCTGAGCACGTGGCTCTACGATGACGACGCCGCGACGCTGGCGCTCAAGTACGGCCCGGTGTACGAGGAGCTGCGCGGCGACCTGGACGGCAGCTATTTTGAGGACCTGCTGCGCGAACTGGTGCTGCAGAACGATCACATGGCACTGGTCGAGCTGGTGCCGGTGGACGCCGCCGAGGGTTCGGAGGGTGCCGAGGCCGCCGAGCTGGCAGCCAAGCGCGATGCCATGACCGATGCCGAGCTGGCCGACGTGGTCGAGCGCACGGCCGCGCTGCGTGCCGCGCAGGAGGCGGAAGACACACCCGAGGCCAAGGCCACGCTGCCGCGCCTGCGCGTGTCCGACATTGGCGAGGCGCGCCCCGAGCCGCCGCTGGTCGTGGACACGACCGCGCCCATCCCCTGCCTGCGCCACGGCATCCCCACCAACCGTCTGGCCTACGCCATGCAGTATTTCGACCTGAGCTGCGTCGCGTTTGAGGACCTGCCCTATGTGACACTGCTCTGCCGCCTGCTTAAGCAGCTGCCCACGCGCGAGCACTCGGCCGAGGAACTCGATAACTTACTCGCCGGCAAGCTCGGCTTTTTGAGCTTTACGACCGAAGTCATGACGCAGCCCGAAGTAGACGGCGTGCGCCCCTACCTGCTGGTGAGCGCCGGCGCCCTGTCCGAGAAGATCGATGCACTGGCGAGTCTGCCGCGCGAGGTATGGTCGAGCACGCTTTTGGCGGACGCCGACGCCGACCGCATGCGCGACGTGCTCACGCAGATTCGCATTGGGCTTGAGCAGGGCTTTATCAACAACGGCCACTCGGCGGCGCTCGGTCGCGCGATGAGCTACAGCTCGCCTTCGGCCGTGGTGCGCGAGCAGCTTTCGGGCGTTGATTTCTATCTGTTCCTGCGCGATCTGCTCGACCACTTTGACGAGCGCCTGGACGGCCTGCGCGCCAAGCTTACCGAGCTGGCGGGCCGCATCTTTGTGGCCGACGGCTGCATGGCGAGCTTTACCGGCAGCGACGAGGACTTTGACGCGTACTGGGATGCCGCGGGCGACCTGGGGCTGGACGCTGGCGACGGCGCCGATGTCGGCCGCGACGCGCTCGTGGTGCCGGCGCCGTGCGACCGCCACGAGGCTTTCGTGATCCCCAGCGACATCTGCTTTGCCGCGCGTGCGTGCGATCCGCGTCGTCTGGGCATTGACGTGACGGGCGCTTGGGCGGTTGCCGCCAACGCGCTCTCCTACGACTACCTGTGGAACGAGATCCGCGTGAAGGGCGGTGCGTACGGCTGCGGATTTCGCGCGGCCGGTGAGCGTCAGACGGCGTTCTACACCTACCGCGACCCGGCAATCGACCCCTCGATTGAGCGCGTGGCGCGCGCAGGCGAATGGCTCGGCAGCTTTGAGCCCGACGAGGCCGCCTTTGAGGGCTTTATCGTGAGCTGCGCGAGCGGCATGGACGCGCCGGTGAAGCCGTACGCGCTCACCAAGCGCCGCAACACGACCTACCTGGCCGGGCTCGATCCACATGCACGCGAGGAGCGCCGCGCCCAGATGCTCGCCGCCACGCCCGGTGAGCTTCGCTCGCTCGGCGCCGATGTGACGCGCATCGCAGCCGAGTCGCCCACCTGCGTCTTTGGCGGCCGCGACGTCATCGCCAAGAGCAGCGCCGGCTTCACCGTAGTCGACCTGTTGGGCTAACGCACAAAGGTAGATTTTTGGGACATGACCGAAAATCTACCTTTTTCTTTTGCCGCAGTCTGCCGATTTGTCTCGATCTGTAACGCTAAGGCGGCAATATTGGCTCCAGATGTTACAAATCGAGACGTTTCCGGATGACGCCGGCCCTTTGTCTCAATCTGTAACATCTAGGTCCAATTTTGCCGAGTTACTGTTACAGATCGAGACGAACTGCCGCAGACGCCCACTCCACAGCACAGACCACCACAAAGATGCCTGTCCCCATTCTCAGTGGTGATTCGAACACTTGTTCTATACGCACACATGTTCTATAGTAGAGGTGCTTGCAACGACCTGAAATTGCAACTAGAATATAGTTGCAGAATGTGAGGCGGGATGACTCGATCCGATAAACTCATCGCCCAACTGTTTAGCTGCCCTTCAACTTATCGGTATGCGGATTTTTTAAAAGTCATGGCTTCATATGGCTTTGAAATGGACAGCAAAGGCAAGACATCCGGATCGCGCGTTCGCTTCTACAGGCCATCAGATGGCAGGATGTTCGTAATGCACGCGCCTCATCCATCTGACGAATTGACAGCGGGGACCATTCGAAACATCGTTCGCTTTCTGCAAGATGTCGGAGGTAGTCATGAGTAACGTTTTGGCATACAAAGGTTATTTCGCCCCGGTCGAGTTCAATGCCGAACAGCATGTGCTAACAGGTATGGTCGCCGGCATTAGGGACGCAATCGTATTTGAAGGCTCCACGGCTGAAGAAGTGGAGCAATGCTTCCACGACGCCGTCGACGATTACCTTGAGTTTTGCGCCGAGAAGGGCAAGGAACCCGAGCGGGCTTTTAAGGGCTCGTTCAACGTAAGAACGGGCTCTGAGCTCCACAAGCAAGCAGCGCTGGCAGCGGCAAAGAAGGGTGAGTCACTCAATAAGTTTGTGACTGAAGCGATCGCTGCGGCGCTGTGAAGCCAACGTCGAGTCGAAGCCGCCA
>URTZ01000044.1 GCA_900550825.1 uncultured Collinsella sp.
GCCGGCCTCGTCGCCTACAGCGCCCGCCGCACCGCACTCGAGCGCAGCGGCAGCGATGAAGCCGGTGCGGATGGGTCCCGCTAGCTCTCAGCCGCTTTTTTAAGCTGCGCTGACCCTGTTCGTCGAACAAAAAAGGGGGCTGGCTCTGATAACCCAGAGCCAGCCCATTACGCATTAGATATCGTCAGAAGAGTCGAGTTCTGCCTCGAGCTTGGCACGGCGTCTTTTCGCCGTGAAAAACGTTGCGCACAGGGCAGCAAACGTGGCCGCGAAAATCGTCGCACCGCAGAACACGCCCGTGGCCAGGTTCGCCAGCCAAAAGACGCTTTCGAGCGGTACGATCTGCGCCTCAGCGATACAGCGCATTGCGGCAATAACAAGCGCGAACGCGGCGCCGCTAAGACCGCTGACAAGCAGGAAATATCCAACAGGAAGATGCTCGGTTTGCCCAAAACGATTGGTATCGACATAGCCCTTCCGCGTTTGCAGTCCTGCGCAAATCAACATCACGAGAACGAGCCACAAATACATGGCTGCCTCAAACGGCGTTGCAAAGCCATGCGGCATTTCACTGGCGTCGCTGTGAACCCACGCAACCTGTCGAGCTATAAACTGGTAGAAAAAGATCATCAACATGCCAAACGAAAGCAGCACGAAACCAACCTTGTAGACCTTCGCGCTCTCAGCCTCCAGGCGCTCATCCTTTGGGCCGGCATATTCACGCCACTTTTGCACGAGTTTTAAATCTTCAAATTTCATAGCGAACTCCTAAAGAGCGTCAGGGTCGACGTCGCTCTCGTCCTCCCAAAACAAGTCGTTCAACGTAACGCGTAGCGCTTTACAGATTGCCACGCACAAATTGAGCGTGGGGTTGTAGCCGCCCGCTTCGATCAGGCCGATGGTCTGGCGCGTAACGCCCACGGCCTCGGCTAAGTCAGCTTGCGAAAGGCCAACCGCCGCGCGCGCCGCCTTCATGCGTAGGTTCTTTTTGCCCGGCATGGAGTTCCTTTCGTAGTAATGGACAGATATCCGTTGCAACATGACAGAAATATATTGCATCTATCAGAAGATGTCAACTATATCTGTCATTATGAAAACCATGTCTGTCATCGCCATGCAGACATACCAATTTCAATTCGCCATTCAAACTTACTCGGACAAAACCGACTCGGGTTTCTCCGAGTAAACGTGATTGATAGTCGATCGATGTGCCCGCTCGTGCGATCAGCATCGTTCGATTTTGTTTAGTAAAACTAGATCCCTATTAAATAAAATTCATCTGTATCCAAATTTGTTTAACAATGCCGCGCTACCACTAAACACTATCCCTGTTAATTCGAACGGTTGTTCGATGGATTTCGTGTTGGTTGGAATCGTCTGTGGTCTGGGCTATGCTACCTTGACTATCTATATGACTTAAACGCAGCAAGGGAGCACCGAGAGAGCGAGTATGGCAAAAAACACCGCAAACTATGGTAACGACAGTATCCGCCAGCTCAAGGACGAGGAGCGCGTACGCCTGCGCCCCGCCGTCATCTTTGGCTCGGACGGACTCGACGGCTGCGCGCATGCCGCCTTCGAGATCCTGTCCAATGCCGTTGACGAGGCGCGCCAGGGCTACGGCAAGCTCATCACCCTTACCGCCTTTCGCGATGGCTCCATTCAGGTAGAGGACAACGGCCGCGGCTGCCCGCTCGACTGGAACCCCTCCGAGAAGCGCTTTAACTGGGAGCTCGTCTTTTGCGAGCTCTACGCAGGTGGCAAATACAACAACAACCAGGGCGGCGACTACGACTTCTCGCTCGGTACCAACGGCCTGGGCTCGTGCGCGACCCAGTACGCCTCCGAATACATGGACGTCACGGTTTGGCGCGACGGCAACAAGTACTCCCTGCACTTTAAGAAGGGCAAGGTCGTCGGCGCCAAGAAGAAGGCACTCGAGATTGAGCCCAGCGACGAGAACCGCACCGGCACCACCATCAAGTGGCGCCCCGATCTTGAGGTCTTTACCTCCATCAGCATCCCCCACGATTGGTATCGCGAGACCATGCGCCGCCAGGCCGTGGTCAACGCCAACGTGACCTTCCGCCTGCGCATCGAGGGCGACGATGGCAAGTTTACCGAAGAGGATTTTTGCTATCCCAAGGGCATCGAGGACTACGTGCTCGAGAAGGTCGGTACCGACTACCTCACCGAGCCCTTCTTTATCGAGGCCGACCGTCGCGGTCGCGATCGCGAGGACCTGCCCGACTACAATGTAAAGATCACCGCGTGCATGTGCTTCTCGCGCACCTTCATGATGCAGGAGTACTACCACAACTCGTCGTGGCTCGAGAACGGCGGCTCGCCCGAGAAGGCGGCTCGCAGCGCTCTGACCAGCGCCATCGATGCCTACATTAAGCAGCAGGGCAAGTACAACAAAAACGAGAGCGGCATTAAGTGGCAGGACGTCCAGGACTGCCTGGTGCTTGTGACCAACTGCTTCTCCACCCAAACGTCCTACGAGAACCAGACCAAGAAGGCCATCAACAACCGCTTTATCCAGCAGGCCATGACGGCCTTCTTTAAGGAACGCCTCTCGACCTACTTGATCGAGAACAAGGACGCCGCCAATAAGATCATGGAGCAGGTGCTCATCAACAAGCGCTCGCGCGAGAACGCCGAGAAGACGCGCCAGAGCATCAAGACCAACCTGCAGCAGAAGACCGACATGGCCAACCGCGTGCAGAAGTTCATCGACTGCCGCTCCAAGGACAAGAGCCGCCGCGAGATCTACATCGTAGAGGGCGACTCGGCAGCAGGCGCCATTCGCACCTCGCGCGATGCCGAGTTCCAGGGCGTCATGCCCGTCCGCGGTAAGATCCTCAACTGCCTAAAGGAGGACTACCCGCGCATCTTTAAGTCCGACATCATCATGGACCTCATGCGCGTGCTGGGCTGCGGCGTGGAGATCAAGGACAAGCGCATCAAGAACCTTGGCGCCTTTGACCTGGACAACCTCAACTGGAACAAGGTCATCATCTGTACGGACGCCGACGTCGACGGTTATCACATCCGCACGCTCGTGCTCACCATGCTCTACCGCCTGGTGCCCACGCTCATCGACGAGGGTTACGTGTATATCGCCGAGTCGCCGCTCTACGAGATCAACTGCAAAGAGAAGACCTACTTTGCCTACACCGAGTTCGAGAAGAACGGCATCCTTAAGGAGATCGGCGATCAAAAGTGCTCCATCAACCGCTCCAAGGGTCTTGGTGAAAACGATCCGGACATGATGTGGCTCACCACCATGAATCCCGAGACGCGCCGCCTGATCAAGGTGGAGCCCGAGGACGTCACCAAGATGGAGACCATGTTCAACCTTTTGCTGGGTAACGACGAGGCTGGCCGCAAGCGCCATATCTCCGAGCACGGCAAGGAATACCTGGACCAGCTGGACTTGCAATAGCAGCAAATCGATAACGACGGCCCATAAGAAGTTCAAGAGGATATCGTGGCAAAGAAGAAGACGAAGAACCAGCCAAAGAAAAAGCAGGTTAACGCCGAGAACGTCATCGGCCTGCACTCCGAGGTCACCGACCAGCCGATCACGCAGACGCTCGAGGTCAACTACATGCCCTACGCCATGAGCGTCAACGTCTCGCGTGCGTTCCCCGAGATCGACGGCTTTAAGCCCTCGCACCGCAAGCTGCTCTACACCATGTACAAGATGGGTCTGCTCAAGGGCGAGCGCCAGAAGAGCGCCAACATCGTGGGCCAGACCATGAAGCTCAACCCGCACGGCGATGCCGCGATCTACGAGACGATGGTGCGTCTGGCAACCGGCAACGAGGCACTTCTTGCCCCCTTCGTGGAGTCGAAGGGCAACTTTGGCAAGTACTATTCGGGCGACCTGAGCTACGCCGCCTCACGTTATACCGAGGCCAAGCTCTCCCCCATCAGCGCCGAGATCTTCAAGGATATCGACAAGGACCCGGTCGACTTCGTCGACAGCTACGACGGCGCTATGAAGGAGCCGCGCCTGCTGCCCACCACGTTCCCCAACATCCTTGTCTCGGCCAATAAGGGCATCGGCGTCGCCATGGCGTCCGACATCTGCGGCTTCAACCTCAACGAGGTCTGCACCGCCACGATGCACTACCTGCAGGATCCCGACTGCGACCTGCTCGAGTACATGCCCATGCCTGACTTCTCGACCGGCGGCGAAATTATCTACCGCCGCGAGGAGATGGAGAAGATCGTCGAGACCGGCCTTGGCAGCTTCCAGATCCGCTCCCGCTGGCGCTGGATTCCCGAAGAGCGCATCATCGAGGTCTACGAGATCCCCTACACCACCAAGACCGATGTCATCATCGAGCGCATCGTCAAGCTTTCCAAAGAGGGCAAGGTCAAGGAGATTGCCGACATCCGCGACGAAACCGACCTCTCGGGTTTGCGCATCGCCATCGACCTTAAGCGCGGCGTCGACCCCGACAAGCTTATGGCCAAGCTCTATCGCTCGACCACGCTGCAGGATTCGTTCTCGTGCAACTTCAACGTGCTCGTCGACGGCTATCCCCGTGTTATGGGCGTGCGCCAGATTCTGCACGAGTGGGTCAAGTGGCGTATTGAGTCCACGCGTCGCCGCATTAACTTTGACCTGGGCAAAAAGTCCGAGCGCCTGCACCTGCTGCACGGCCTCGAGGCAATCTTGCTCGACATCGACAAGGCCATCGCCATCATCCGTGGCACCAAGCTTGAAGCCGAGGTCGTGCCCAACCTTATGAAGGGTTTCGACATCGACGAGACCCAGGCCGAGTTTGTTGCCGAGCTCAAGCTCCGCAACATCAACGAGGAGTACATCCTCAACCGCACCAAGGACATCGCCAAGCTTGAGGGCGAGATTGCCGAGCTTGAGGAGATCCTCTCCAGCGAGGAGAACATCAAGAAGGTCATCAGCGACGAGCTGGCCGCGGTCAACAAGAAGTATGTGATGCCGCGCCGCACGGGCAGGATCGAGCCCCATGAGGTTATCGAGGTAAGCTTGGAGCCCGAGGTCGAGGAGTACCCGGTTACGATCATGCTCTCGCGCGATGGCTACCTTAAGAAGATGACGGACCGCGTGCTCAAAAAGGCCGCCACACTCAGGTACAAGGACGGCGACAAACCCTTTATCGAGTTCCCATCCTCCAACACCCACGAGCTGCTCGTGTTTACCAACAAGAGCCAGGTGTACAAGTGCAAGGTTGCGGCGTTTGAGGACACCAAGTCGGCCCAGCTGGGTTCGTACCTGCCGACCGATCTTGAGATGGAATCCGACGAGAGTGTCATCTGGGTCATCGACCCCGAGGACTACAAGGCCGACGTGCTGTTCGTCTTTGAGAACGGCCGCGTGGTGCGCGTCGCGCTTTCTGGATACGTCACCAAGACCAACCGCAAGCGCCTCAAGAACGCCATCTACGGCGGCAGCAAGCTGCTGTATGCCCAAGTGCTCAAGGAAGATCGCGACATCGCGCTGGTCTCGAGCGACTATCGTTTGATGAACTTCAACACGTCGTTGCTCAAGACCAAGACGACTACCAACACGCAGGGCGTCCAGGCCTTTACCGCCAAGAAGGGCCGCTCGGTCACCACCGTCGGCACAACCGAGGAAATCCTCGGCGCCGGCGTCTCAGCCGAAAAGTTCACCGCGCAGAGCCTCCCCTCTGCCGGTGCCCTCATGAAAGAGAACGATATGCCGAGTTTGTTTGATTAACAGCCGTCTGGCCGGTTCCGACAGCCCAGCCCCCTTGAAACGCAGCAAGGCCCGAATGGTTCAAATGAACCTTTCGGGCCTTGTTCGTTATTGGAAATGCGCGCTAGGCAAGCTTGCGGGCGAGCTCTCGCACCTCTTCCAGCTTGAGCGAGGAGGCCATGCTGTCGCGCTCGGTCATGCCGCTAATGGTGACAATGCCCTGGTCCGCCCACTTGCAGTACGCGCAGGCCGACTTGTACATAGCGATCGCCGCATCATAGACGCCCTCGCTGTGGCTATCGAGCAAAAGGGCCGTCTTGGTGAACGGGAAACCCGTGACACCGAAGGCGTACAGGCGGTCGATGGCGGCCTTCTCCTGCGCGGTGATATCAAACCAGTAGATAGGCGAGGCGAAGACGACCATATCTGCGTCTTTCAGCGACTCGATCACGTCGGCCATGTCATCCTTCTGCACGCAGACGCCCTCATGGGCGAAGCAGTACTGGCATCCCAAGCAGCCGGCGATCTTTTTGCCGGCAACGCGGACGACCTCGACCGCATGGCCGGCCTCGCGCGCGGTCTCGGCAAACGCCTCGACCATGGTGTCGGTATTGGCGCCCTTACGCGGACTACCGCTCAATACAACGATTTTCATAGGATTCCCTCTCCTTCATGCCGCAGGCGCGCGGCACACATTTCGTTGTAACCAAAACAGATGGAGCTATTCAGTCGTCCGCAGACCACATCTCTTGTTCGTGCTCTCTAGACACAATCTCATTGCCTGACAACTCCTCAACTGTCTTGATTCTCTCTCCGAGAATTGAACAGCAAATCGTTGGCCGCAAAGTGTCGACTGTGGGAAAATTAGCTAGAGCTTTCTCCTGCTCGCGTGAGCGTTCGCGTGTATGAGCCTGGCCGAATCGGGCAGACGCAATATAGATCCAAGGAAACCGGCCTACGAACAAGGAGCGCCTTATGTATGGACAGCATGTTGCACCGCAAACCCATAACAAACGCACTGGCCTGTCTATCCGCAACGTCAAGCTTCATGCAGGCGCCAGAGTCGTCGCCTTCGGAGTAAGCATTCTTATGGCAGGGCAGCTTTTGCTACCCTGCGCAGCACTGGCGACCGAAATGCCCGAACCCGATGTCGCAACACCCATCACCTGCGACGAAATCAACGCGGAAAGCAGCCTCACAGCAACCACCGTCGATCATTACTACGATTTGGAGCTACCCCTGCTTTCGAGTTGGTCCAGAACGAGGCTCTTGTACACGATTTTCCCGACAAACCCGAGGACTTCATCTACGGGCTTAACGACACCGTCCATCTCTTCAAGATCGACACCGATACCGAAAGCCTTATAAAAACCGAGAACCCCAAAGAGGCCAGCGTCTCTATTGCCCTGACCATGATCGACAATCACGTTAGAGCAACCGTAGTCTTTACAGGCAGTTACGCCGACGACCAAATCCCTTACAGGCTGGACCTCAACAGCTCAACCTACCTTGGCACACACGTTGACCGTGACTTCGACAGAGGGCAGGGGATTATGCACGAGACGCGACACCATTACTACATCCGTTACATCTTCGACAGTGACGTGCACTTGATTGCAACCGATACGAGCGGTTCCAAACCCGATCCAAGTGTTAAGCCGATCCCAGAGGTCAAACCCGAACCGGAAACCAAGCCCGAGCCCACACCGCAGCTCAAGACAGAAAAGCCCGCGGCAAATCCCGTTTCCACCAAGGCAGTAACGGCAGTTAAACCAGCCGAGACCACCCTACCCGCGACGGGCGACAACAGTGCGATGGCATCCGCCCTGAGTGTTGCCGGTGGTGTAGTTGCAGCAGTTGGCATTTCCGCAACAAGGCGTCGCAACCGCTAGCCAGCATTTCGTACCCCGCAGACAAAGCTCTATCCCCGCTCCGATGAGCTTTACTCATCGAGAAGTTTCTTCCCCACGGAAATGAGTTTCTTTCCAACGGCCGCCTTCACGCCAATCATTACAACCACGTGAGCAGTGCGGGCTTCGAGGTCCGCAGCGAGGATGTCCCCCGCTGCCCGCATTGCGGCTGACAGCTCGTGCCGTGGGTGCACGATGACGCATTTCTGCAGGGCGCGGCATGGCGCGAGAGTATCGAACGATATGAGCGCTTCGTGCGCGAGCGCAGCGATTGCCGCATGCTGTTGCTGGAGCTGGGCGTCGGCGAAATGACCCCCGGCATCATCACGCTCCCGTTCTGGAGCATGACCGCAAAGCTGCCGGATGCGCACCTGCTGAGCGTAAACATCTCGGGCGACTCGGCCCCGCTGCAGCTTGGAAGCAAGGCAGAGGTGATCCAGGCAGACTTGGGCGCCTTGCTCTCGGCGGCGCGGGCAGGTAACGAGTAACGTGGCGAGGCTTTTGCGCTTTCATCAGCCCGGACATCACGCCCATAGAAGCGATGGCTCTGATTCGGGTGTCAAAGTTTAAGCCTCCTTGTCAGTCGCTGTAAGGTATTCCTCGTCGTCCACGGGCTCCAACCACTCGTTGGAGGTCTCCTCACCCGGAACCTCCACCGCGAGATGGGAGAACCAGCTGTCGGGCGCGGCTCCGTGCCAATGCTTTACGCCCGCGGGAATATTTACTACATCGCCAGGGCGCAGCTCCTGTGCCGATTTGCCCCATTCCTGGTAAAACCCTCGACCGGCCACGCAGATGAGGATCTGTCCGCCACCGCTTTTGGCGTGATGGACGTGCCAGTTGTTGCGGCAGCCGGGCTCGAACGTCACGTTGTAGACGCCGACCTGCTCGGTGGAAAGGGGCGCGAGGTAGCTTTGCCCGATAAAGTACTTCGCAAATGCGTCGTTGGGGGCACCGATGGGAAAGGCCATCTCGTTTTGATGCTCAGCTCTTGCATCAGCGGCATCGTCATCTGCCCAGACCTCCTTCGCCATGCGAAAGGCCGCCCACGCCTTGGGCCAGCCCGCGTAAAACGCCGCGTGCGTAAGGATTTCCGCTATCTCCGTCCTGGTCACTCCATTGTTCTTTGCGGACATCAGATGATATTGGAACGAAGAGTCCGTCAGTCCCTGCGCCATCAGGGCCACCACCGTCACCACGCTGCGGTCTCGAAGGGAAAGCCCGTCTTCTCGGCTCCACACCTCGCCGAACAGCACGTCATCATTGAGCTGTGCGAATTTGGGGGCAAAGTCCCCCAGGGCATCCCTGCCCGCCGTCTGCTTAATCGTCATGTTTGATTCCTCCTGTCGATGGTTCTGGGCACGAATCTGCTTACGCGCGGCCAAGTGGCCCGCCTAGATTCCCATGCCCATTTGTCGCGCTTGCTCAAGAGCAGGATGCCCAGCGATATCGCCCACGTCGTTCACGCCGCCGGCGAAACCCGTTTTGCCCATTACGGACCACCCCTTGCGCTACCGATTTGTATTGACGAGAATGAAGGTAATACCTAAACCTGACTTTAGGTCAAGGAATGAATTCGAGATTTATTCGGAGGGGCCATGTACACAATCGGACAGATGGCGGAGATGTTCGGTCTGCCCGCCTCAACGCTGCGGTATTACGACAAGCAGGGATTGTTCCCGGGGCTGGAGCGGACGTCCGGCATTCGCCGATTCGGCGATACGGAACTCGAGGCGCTTCGGGTCATCGAATGCCTGAAGAAGGCCGGAATGGAGATCAAGGACATCCGACTGTTCATGGAATGGTGCGCGGAGGGCCCTTCGACATACCCCCAGCGCAAGGCCATGTTCGAGGAGCGAAAGGCCCATATGGAGTCGGAGATCGCGAAGATGAACCGTGCGCTGGATATGCTGAAGTTCAAATGCTGGTACTACGAGCAGGCGATCCAAGACGGCAACGAGGATAGAGTGAAGGCGCTGATTCCGGACAATTTGCCGAAAGAGATCAAAGATACCTACGAGAACGCCCACGCTCGATAGTGACGTCTGATGCCCAAGGGAGTTCGGCAAGGAGCTCTTCTTCAGGCGGGAATAAAGGCCTTCGAACCAAAAGGTTCGGAGGCCTTTATTCCCGCTACTTCGCTGGTGGCATTGCCCTGCGGCAACGCCGAAACTATAGAGAATGAAATCAGAATTTTCCGACAGGCATCTTTTTAAAGCGAGTTAAGACGCCATGCAGTCACTCATCCCAATGCAGAATTTGTCATGCGATCCTTTAGCTTCATAATTTGCTTTTGAATCTCATCGATAACTTTCTTAAATTCCTCGTCATTTTTGCCCGTCGGGTCTTCCAACCCCCAGTTATCATCAAAGGGCTTGCCGATGAAAGGGCATCCCACATTGCAGCCCATGGAGATGGCGATATCTGGTTCGGGTATATCCGATATCAGCTTGGAATGCTGCGTCTGCTCCATGTCAATGCCATAAAACTTCTTCATCAATCGGACGGCATCCTGATTGATTTGCGGTTTGGTTTCCGTCCCGGCAGAATAGCTTTCAAACACATCGGACGCCAACGCTTTGCCCAACGCCTCCGCAATCTGGCTGCGGCAGGAGTTGTGGACGCAGATGAACGCAACCTTTGGCTTCGTCATGCGCGGAAGCTGCCTCTCGTTCTGTTTGCGATTCTAACGAGGTTTTGTTCGTTCATGCTCTCACCTTATTCAAAATAGAAATGACTTCGTCCTTTTTCAGCACCTTGCCATAGGACACCACCTGACCATCTATCACCAGCGCAGGCGTTGTCATCACTCCATAGGCGGCGATTTTTTCAAAGTCCCGCACATGGTCGATGGTAGCATCCATGCCGAGTTCCCGCAGTGCTTCTTCGGTTGCCGCTTCCAGTGCGTTGCACTTGGCACAACCTCCACCGAGAATTTTGATGCCGGATTCCTTCTTTTTAGCTTCTGCCGCCTGCATGGTTTCCGGCGTACAGCTGCCTCCGCAGCAGCAAGACTGCTTTTGCTCTTCTTTTTTCTTTCCAAATCCGAAAATCGACATGATGATCCCTCCAAATTATTAGATAATGCCCTGAAACAGGTTGAATGAATAGCCCACAACGATAATGCCCGCGGCACAGATGGCGATAAAAACACCCAGCAACTTTGGCTTGACCGCCTTGCGCAACATAATCATTGACGGCAAAGACAGCGCGGTAACGCCCATCATAAAAGCAAGCACTGTGCCAAGCTGCGCGCCTTTTCCAAGCAAAGCCTCAGCAATGGGAACCGTGCCGAAAATATCGGCATACATAGGAATACCGATGATGGTTGCTAATACTACGCCGAGGGGGTTATGGCTGCCGAGAACCGCCGCAACCCAGCTTTCGGGAATCCAGTTGTGGATGACAGACCCGATGCCTACACCGATGAGAATGTACGGAAAGACCTTCTTGAAGGTTTCCGCTACCTGATCCTTGGCATAAGCCAGCCGTTCCTTCTGCGTCAGCGTTGGGGAGGCAATGTCCACGGCAGATGCCCTGCGGATAAATTCCTCCACCTGATTTTCCATGTGCAGCTTTTCAATCAGCGTACCGCCAGCCACAGCAATCGCAAGCCCCAGCACCACATAGAGAATCGCAACCTTTGCCCCGAAAATACTCATCAGGAGAACAAGACTTCCCAAGTCCACCATAGGCGATGAAATCAGGAACGAGAAGGTCACGCCCAGCGGCAGTCCGGCACTGGTAAATCCGATAAACAGTGGAATGGACGAGCAGGAGCAGAACGGTGTTACCGTGCCGAGCAGGGCTGCGATGCAATTTGCCCAGATACCGTGAAACCGCCCCATAATTTTCTTACTGCGTTCCGGCGGAAAATAACTCTGAATATAGGAGATCAGATAAATCAGCACACAGAGCAGCACGGTGATCTTAATCACATCATAGAGGAAAAACTGGATGCTCCCACCGATTCGGCTTGTCGCGTCCAGCCCCAAAGTGCCGAGTAGATTTCCAATCAGCGTATTCAGCCACTTCATGCCGAGGATCTGATCGGTGATAAACTTGCCCATCAGGAGCAGCACCCACCTTCCTTATTAGAGCCGCAGCCGCAGCAGGTCAGTCCCTCGACAAATGCTTTAAACTGGGTCAGGGTTTCGCAGTTCAGAGAGTAGTGCTGCCACTTTCCTTCCTTGCGGGCGTTCACCAGTCCACATTCCACCAAGATCTTCATGTGGTGCGAAAGCGTCGGCTGCGTAATTTCGAACTGTTCCAGCAGCTTGCAGCCGCACTTTTCTCCATCCGACAGCATCTTCACTATTTCCAGCCGGTTCGCATCCCCCAAAGCTTTGCAGATCAGAGTCACATCCATAACGTTCATAGAAGCACCTCACATTGATGATTGTCTATGTGTATAAGAATACATATACATCGATATCTGTCAATATATCATTGCGAGCGAATGCAGCCGTACGCCTCCGAGATGCCACCGTAATCGTAGGACCCGGCGAGCCCGCCGTGCCCGATGAACCCGTCGAAGTCGTCGTCGACGGTCCCCTGCCCGCCGAAGTGGGAGCGGTATTCGCCGAAGCTGAAGAGGAGGATGTGGACCTCCCTGTGGCGCCCCGTTAACAGCGTCGCCAGGTCCGAGCTCAGGAGGAACGTGTTCGATCCCGTGAGGTGGATATCCCACCCACCGCGTGCGTGAATGCTGTTAGTTGCCTTCTCGAAACCCTCGCACAGCTGCACCTCGTCGATGAAAAGGCGGCTGCAGGCGCCCTCTTTGTGCCGCTCTATGTACGTATTACGGTCTACCCATGCCATCATCTACTCCCTCTCGGTTTCGAAACTTGAATTTTTTGAAGTTTCGA
>URTZ01000045.1 GCA_900550825.1 uncultured Collinsella sp.
CCCGGCCGATTCCATTCGCATGGACACCGACCTTGCGGCCGACACCATCACCTGGTCGATCGACTACGGCCGCTGCATCTTTTGCGGCCGCTGCGAGGAAGCCTGCCCCATGGAGGCCATCAAGCTCACCGAGGAGTTTGAGCTGGCCGTCATGAGCAAGGACGACCTCACCAGCAAGAGCGTCTACACGCTCGAGCACTGCTCGCGCTGCGGCAAGCCGTTCGCCCCGCACAAGGAGATCGACTACGCTAAGCGCCTGCTGCAAAAGGCCGGCGGCATGGAGGCCGAGCAGGCTGCCCGTACCGTCGGTATGTGCCAGGAGTGCAAGCGCGAGCTCGACGCCCTGCGCGCCGCCTCGGCCGTAAAGACCGGCAACGCGCACGGCATGGCTGCCAACGAGACGCTTGCGTCCGGTGAGCCCCAGGGCCCCGGCATGGAGTATCTGGGCGGCCACGGTGTGAACCCGGAGTATATCGACCGCGAGCTTAACCCCGATGCGCCCGAGATTCCCGCCGGTCCGGCGCCGGTCGAGGGTATCATCATGGATTTTGAAACGAAGGAGGAGTAACCATGGCCGAACCCACGCTTTTGCCCGAGCGGCTTCAGTACCGCCCGACCAAGATCGAGCTCGACGAGAGCATCGAGAAGGCCAAGGCGACCCTTCTTAAGAAGATCAAGCGCTCGGTGTACGTCTACCGTGTCGACTGCGGCGGCTGCAACGGCTGCGAGATCGAGATCTTCGGTTCCATCACGCCCGTCTTCGACGTCGAGCGCTTTGGCATCAAGGTCGTGCCCTCGCCCCGTCACGCCGATGTGCTGCTGTACACCGGCGCCGTGACGCGTGCCATGCGCATGCCGGCTCTGCGCGCGTTTGAGGCCGCACCCGATCCCAAGATCGTGGTGTCCTATGGCGCGTGCGGCTGCACCGGCGGCATCTTCTACGACAACTACTGCGTCTGGGGCGGCACGGACAAGATCCTGCCGGTCGATGTCTACATCCCCGGCTGCCCGCCCAGCCCTGCGCAGACCATCTACGGCTTTGCCATGGCGCTCGGTCTGCTGGATCAAAAGCTCCATGCCGAGACCACGGTGGAGGCCGCCGGCGAGCAGGCCGATATCCTGCACCCCGGCGTGCCGTACAAGCTGCGCGTTGCCATCGAGCGCGAGGCTCGTGCCATGAGCGGCTACCGTTACGGCCGCGACCTGGCCAACGAGTTTATGGACACGCTCGAGGGTGCGCCCAAGGGCGATATCCGCGGTGCCATGGCGCTGCTCATCGACAAGCAGGACGATCCTCGCCGCGTTGAGGTGTACTCGGCGCTGCAGGATCTGGTGCTGGCCGGAGGTCGCTAGATGGAGCTTACGGACCGCTCTGGTTACTTTGCGGGTCCCGGCATGCTCGGCGGCTCCTTTGGCGATGCCTCGCGCGCAAGCGACGAGGCCGCCGAGGGCGTCGCCGACCCCTGCCTGGGTCATGCTCCCGACCAGGTGGTCTTTTACGAGCTCACGCGTAAGTTTGTGGAGACCGAGGAAGACGTTCCCCAGGAGGCCTGCGACGTGCTGTACTACACGCTCGCCGTGGGCCACCACACCGGCGTGCTCGACTGCTTTGAGCCGCGCCTGTCGGTGCCGGTGGATGTGTTCTATTCGCTCGTCGACGCGCTGCCGGAGGGGGAGGCTAAGACCAAGTTCGAGGCCATCCGCTCCTTTGGCGAGTGCCAGCTCGACAAGGCGGCGGTGCCGTCGCTGCTCGAGGCCTGCGATGCGCTGCTCGACGAGCGCGGTTTTCGCGGGTCGGCCAAGGCCGGCCTCTCGGTGTTCGACGACGACTTTGGCCTGCATGCCCAGCAGGTCGCGTTCTTAATGAAGTTTCGCGATCTGGTTGAGCGCGTTCGCGATGTGTCGGGCGTGTATCTGACGGGAAGGTTGCAGTAATGGGTCGCGTTGTGGATGGTCGTGTGAACGGCGCCCCGTTTGCGGGTATCGTGCTCACGGCGGGAAGCGTGCTGCGTGCCGACGATGCCGCCGGCCCCGTGCTCTCCAAAAAGATGGAGGACACGCCCATCGCCGGTTGGTACACCATCGACGGTGGTCAGACGCCCGAGGATGACATCATCGAGGTCAAGCGCGAACGTCCGCCGCGTTTGGTATTGGTCGATGCCGCCGATATGGCGCTGCCCGTCGGTGCCATCCGTTTGCTCGACAAGCGCGATGTGGCCCGCAAGTCGATGTTCACCACGCATTCGCTTCCCCTGTCGATTCTGATCGAAGAGATTGAGCAATCGTGTGATGATATCGTCTTCATAGGGATTCAGCCGGGCGACACGGAGTTCTACAACCCCATGTCTCCGGAAGTCTTTGACGCCGTCGACGCCGTGTACGACGCCGTGGCCGCCAACGACTTTTCCCACTTTGTCCGCTTGGGGCAGGAGCAATAGCAGCGCTTGTCTCTGCTGAATAGGAAAGAAGTGATTGACATGGCAGATTCCAAGGTGGAGTATCCTACTCCCGATTGCCTGGCGCCAACCGCGATCGAGGCCAAGACCGAGGCCGCCGGCGTGACCAAGGCCAACCTGCCGGTCGCTAAGGCCTTTCTGTTGGCAATGTTCGCCGGCGCGTTTATCGCCTTCGGCGGCCTGTTCTTTACGGTGTTTTTGAGCGACAGCACGCTGGGCTGGGGTGCCCAGCGCGTCGTGGGCGGCCTGTGCTTTTGCCTGGGCCTGGTGCTGGTGCTGGTGTGCGGCGCCGAGCTGTTTACCGGCAATTCGCTTATGGTCTGCGCGCTCAAGAGCAAAAAGATCACCCTTGTCCAGATGCTTAAGGCTTGGGTCGTCGTGTGGGTCGGCAATTTTGTCGGTGCTCTGTTCATCGTCTTTTTGGTGTACATGGCCGGCATCTATAAACTCAACGGCGAGGCGGTCGCCAACTCCATGGTGAGCGTCGCCGCCGGCAAGGTGACGATCGACTGGGTGACGATCTTCTTCCGTGGCATCCTGTGCAATATCTTTGTGTGCCTGGCCGTGTGGATCGGTACCGCCGGCAAGACCGTAGTCGATAAGGTTGTGGGCATTTTGCTGCCCATCGCCGCCTTTGTGGCCTGCGGTTTTGAGCACTGCGTTGCCAACATGTACTTTTTGCCCATGGGTGCCGTGATGCACGCGTGCGGCTATGGTGCTAAGGTTGCCGGGGCCGATGCGCTCAACGTCGCGGGTATTGCGTTTAACCTATCCGCCGCCACGCTGGGCAACATCGTGGGCGGTGCGGTTCTGATCGCGCTCGGCTACTGGTTTGTCTACGCTAAGAAGTCCGAGGCGTAAGGTAGCGTCTGTTTGACGTTGGGCCTCCCGCGGGGCGTTGCCGTGCGGGAGGCTTTTTGGGTCTGGGGCTCGTTGCCGGGCTTTTGGCCTGTTGTGTTTGGCTGATGAAAGGGGTAATTGAGATGGCATCTGCTGTGAAGCGTGACGGTCGCGCCGTGGTGACCACATGCGGGGGATGCTATGCCGATTGCGCCTTTGCGGCACGCGTTGAGGACGGTCGCGTGGTGGCTGAGTTGCCGGTTGTGGGACATCCGTGCGTGACGCGTGCCCTGTGCGCCCGCGGGCGGCATCGCCTGGACATGCCGTTTGACGAGCGTGACCGCATCATGCACCCCATGCGCCGACGAGCTGATGGCTCGGGGTTCGATGCGATTCCCTGGGATGAGGCGTTTGCCCAGATTGCCGAGCGTCTTTTGGGGATTGTTGACGAGTGCGGGCCTCGTGCGCTGGGCATGACGCTCGGCGTACCCTCGTTCGACCGCTACTGGGCCTATCGTTTAATGCACGCGCTGGGTTCGCCCAACGTGTACGGCGCCGATGGTGCCTGCGAGGTGAGCCGTCTCACCGGTTGGGAGCACAGCCTGGGCTACAGCCCCGCCTCCGACCTAGCGCACACCGATTGCATCATGTATCTGGGGCGCTCCATTGTCGATTCGTCGACGATGGGGGCCGTTGATGCGCTCAACGATGCCCGTCGCCGTGGGGCGAAGATTATCGTGGTCGACCCCCGGCGCAGTGGTTCGGCTGCGCTTGCCGACCGCTGGCTGCGCGTGCGCCCGGGCTGCGACTTGGCGCTGCTGTTGGGTATTGTCCACGTGTTGATTGCCGAGGACCTGTACGACCACGAGTTCGTGGACCGCTATACCACGGGTTTTGACGAGCTGGCTCAGACTGCTGCTGTTTGGACGCCCGAGTGGGCTGAGTCGATGTGCGATGTGCCGGCGGACGATATCCGAGCGACTGCGCGCGATCTAGCTGCCGCCGCGCCTGCCGCCGTGGTGGATGCGGGCTTTCATGGCGGCATCGGTATCGCGTATGCCAATAGCACCCAGACCGCGCGCGCGATTTGTCTGGTCGATGTGCTGCTGGGCTGCATCGGACACGCGGGCGGTGCCCTCAACCCGCCTACGCCGCTTGCGTTGGGCGACTTGGACCCTGCGCGTTTTGCGACGCCGTCAGTGCCGCGTGAGCCTAAGTTGGGGTCTGAGCGCTATCCGCTCGTCGACCCCGAGCGCGGTCTGTGCACGACCATCGGTCAGTCGATTCTTGCCGGCGATTTGCGTGGGCTCATCGTCTATGCCAGTAACCCCGGTGCGGGCTATGGCAATGCTCAGGCTTGGTTGGGTATTTTGCAGCGGCTCGACTTGCTCGTGACGATTGACATTCGCTGGTCCGAGACGGCGCGTGCTTCCGACTTCGTGCTGCCCGATGTGACGTATCTGGAGGCCGACCGCGGCGTGGGCACGGTCGTGGGCCGCAACGACGCGCGCGTGTTCTACCGCAACGCCGTGCTGCCCGTGCAGCATGACGACACACGTCCCGGTCGGGAGATCTTTGCCGGTCTGGCGCAGGCGTGTGGCGTGGGCGAGTACTTCCAGTTTACGTCTGACGATCTGGCGGCTGCCCAGGTGGCACCGTTTGGGATTGATCTGGACGAGCTCAAGGAGCGCGGTTGGGCCGACACGGGTGTTGCGTTGCCGTCGCGTACGGGCGAGCCGGTGATTCCCTTGGATGGCGGCAAAATTGCGCTGGCAAGCGACGTATGGGAACGAGCCGGCCTGGGTCGTGTACCCAACTGGATTGCTCCCATGGTGGAGCCTGGCCCGGGGATGTTTCGCCTCATTAGCGGCAACCGTCCCTTTGAGTCACATACCTCGCGAAGGCTTGCTGCCCAAGGTGCCGCCGAGGCTGGGTCGGACCTGGATGCCGTGCAGATGAATGCCGATGCTGTTGCGCACATGGGTATCGCCGATGGCGAGGTCGTCGAGCTCGTGAGCGACATGGGTCGCGACCGCGTGCGCGTGGAGACGACGCCCTATCTGCATCCGGCGTGCATCTTTACGTCGGCTGCTCCTGGTGGGCGTTCGTTTGGCACCGGCGCGGATGGCGCCCAAGCGCTCGGCGTTGGCCCGCTCGACCATACACCGTTGCGTTGGGACCCGTTGACGGGCGCCGCACTCACTCAGGAAAATGCCGTTCGCGTGGAAAAAATCGCGGCGCGCGAGGATAATGACGAGTAATTGACTCAGCTGATGTATTCGACTGATCCACGTTTCTTTTGAAAGGCCGCGCATGAGCGATAGCCAGAACATGTCCGATGAGGTGCGCGCCCGCCTGCGCGCCATTCCTTCCGTCAACGAGCTGCTTGCCGAGTGGCCGGTGGTGAAGGCGGCGGGGGAGACCTGCGACGCGGTGGTCC
The DNA here is from genome assembly GCA_900550825.1 of uncultured Collinsella sp. Taxonomy (GTDB): domain Bacteria; phylum Actinomycetota; class Coriobacteriia; order Coriobacteriales; family Coriobacteriaceae; genus Collinsella. The sequence continues at coordinate 5,737 of URTZ01000045.1, forward strand.
ATGCCGCCGTCACGGCCGAGCTCGACGAGGAGCGCGCCGCGATTCGTGCCGGTGCCGCTCCGCGTTCCAAGCGCGAGCTGGCCTCGGCTATTGAGTGGCGTGCGCATCGCTCCGCGCTGCCGAGCCTGCGTCCCGCCGTCAACGCCACGGGTGTGGTCATCCATACCAACCTGGGTCGCGCCCCGCTCGCGGAGTCGGCCGCCAAGGCCGTGGCCGAGGTCGCGCGCGGCTACAGCACGCTCGAGTACAGCGTGGACACCTGCTCGCGCGGGTCGCGCAAGGAGCATGCCGCACAGCTCATCCGCTCGCTTACCGGAGCCGAGGACGCACTGGTCGTTAACAATAACGCGGCTGCCGTGCTGTTAGTGCTGGCGACCCATGCCGCAGGCAAGGAGGTCATCGTCAGCCGCGGCGAGCTTGTCGAGATCGGCGGCAGCTTCCGCATCCCTGATGTCATGGAGGCTTCGGGCGCCAAGCTCGTCGAGGTCGGCGCCACCAACCGCACGCACCTGGCAGATTATGAGCAAGCCATCACACCCGATACGGCCATGATCCTCAAGGTCCATCCTTCCAACTATCGCATCGAGGGCTTTCACGAGGAGGTGGATTCTCGGGATCTTGCGGCGCTTGCTCACAAGCATGGCCTGCTGTTCTACGAGGACCAGGGCTCGGGCGCGCTGTTGCCCGATGACATCCTGGTGCGCGGCGGCGAGGAGCCTACGCCGGCTTCGGTTGCGGCGGGGCTCGATTTGGTGTCGTGCTCGGGCGATAAACTGCTCGGTGCAGCACAGGCGGGCATTATCATGGGCCGTCGCGATCTGGTCCAGGCCTGTGGGTCGCATCCGCTTATGCGCGCCCTGCGCCCGGGCAAGTTGGCGCTCACGGCGCTCGAGGCCACGCTGCGTATCTACATGGATGGCGCCGATGTTGCCCATCGTGAGGTGCCGGTGCTCAACATGCTCACGCTTCCGCAGGCCCATTTGGAGCGACGTGCCCGCAAGCTGCGCGATCGTATGGTCGCCGGGCTCGATAAGGCCGGCTGCCCGTGTGCTGTTGAGCTGGAGATCGTTGAGGAGGCGTCGACTCCCGGCGGCGGTTCGCTGCCTACCGTCGAGCTGCCGACGATGTGCGTTGCCGTACGCCTTGTTGACGCGCGCTTGACGGTCGATACGCTCAAGCGCTCGCTTGTCCAGGACTTCGACACGCCGGTCGTCACGCGAACCTCGCACGATCGCATTTTGTTTGACGTCCGTACGCTCGTGGGCGACCGCGATATCGAGACGGCGGCGTCGACGCTCGTCGCGTGCGTTGAGAAGGCGATTGCTCGATGAGTGAGGTTCAGGCGCTGGTGGAGTGCCCCGTTATCGTTGGCACGGCGGGTCACGTTGACCATGGTAAGTCGGCACTGATCGAGGCACTGACCGGCAAGAATCCCGACCGTCTGGAGGTTGAGCGCCGTCGCGGTATGACCGTGGAGCTGGGCTTTGGCGAGCTGGCGCTGCCGAGTGGCAAGATCGTTGGCCTGGTCGACGTGCCGGGCCACGCGCATTACTTGCGCGCCATGGTGCAGGGTGCCACGGGCATTGATGTTGCCGTGTTGGTGGTCTCTGCCGTCGAGGGCGTGATGCCGCAGACCCGCGAGCACGTTCATGTGCTGGAGCTGCTGGGCGTTACGCATATGGTGGTCGCGCTGACGATGTGTGACCTGGCCGATGTCGAGATGACCGAGCTTGCTGAGCTCGATGTCGATGACTTTTTGTCGGGTACCGTGTTTGCGGACGCGCCGATCGTGCCTGTGTCGTCCAAGACCGGCGCGGGAATCGATGACCTGCTGGCTGCGCTCGACGAGCAGGTTGTCGCTTGCTGGGGTGCCTGCCGTGCCCGTGCCGAGCTCACCGATGCCGCACCGCGTCTGCCCATCGATCGCTGCTTTACGATCAAGGGCGCCGGTACCGTGGTGACGGGAACGTTGCACGATGCGCCCGTCGCGGTGGGGGATGAGCTCGTCGCGCTGCCGTCGCGTACGGTCTGTCGCGTGCGCGGGATTCAGGTGCATGGCGATACGCCGCGAGCACTGCCCGGACAGCGTGTGGCGCTCAACCTGGTGGGCGATGGCGTCGCCGCGCTCGATCGCGGAGAGATGCTCGGCGTGGCGGGCCGCTTTGGCCAGACGATGCGCTTTATAATGACGTTTACGTATTTGGGTCGCGAGGGAGCCAAGCCGCGTGTGCTCGAGTCGGGTGCGCGCGTGCACGTGATGGCGGGTACGGCCGAGGTCGTCGGTCGCATCATGTTCATGGAGGGTGAGGCCCCCATGGCGGTGGGCGAGACCCGTATCGTTCAGGTGCGCTTGGAAAACTCGCTGCCGCTACGTGCCGGGGACCATGCCGTGGTGCTGTCCTATTCGCCCGTGATGCTTGTTGGCGGCGGGCGCGTGCTGCTTTCACGCTGCCGTCGCTCGCGCGAGCTTGCCGAAGGGGAGCGTGCGCTGTATGCGGCGCTCGAGTCCGGCGATATCGCGGGCGGTGTGGGCGCTTGGCTGGCGTTGCAGACGCTGCCGGTTAAGGCTGCCGATGTTACCGCGGCGCTCGATCTTGTTGCCGGTGAGGCTGAGGCGGCGTTGCGCGAGTTGGTGGCGAAGGGCGCTGCTTGCGTGCTTGCTGGCTCGGATGGCTCGCTGTATGCAGATGCTTCCGCGCTCGACGCCGCGATGGATGCCCTGGTGGCGACCCTGTCAGCCATGCATGCGGCGGCTCCCAAGGAGACGGGCTTTACGCCCGGCGCCGTTGCCCATGCTGCGTGGCCTGCCGCTGATGAAGGCGTTGCCGCGGCTCTGATTGCCGAGGGCTGCTCGCGTGGCGTGTGCGCCGCCGAGGGTGCCGAGGTATTCGATCCGCATTCGGCCGCCGCGGCGGCACGCGTGGTTCGCGAAGCCTGCGAACGTATCGTTGCCTTGCTGGACGAAGCCGGCCTCGATGCACCGACGTTGCCCGAGGTGGGCGAGCAACTGCAGCTCGATCGCGACACCATGACACGTGCGCTGCGCGAGCCTTCACTCAACCGCGCGATCGTTAAGGTCGAGCGCGACGTTGCCCTGTCCGCTGCCGCCGAGGCCCATGCGCGCGAGCTCGTTGCCGCTGCTATCGAGGCTGCCGGCGGTGCCGCCACCACGAGCGCCCTGCGCGAGGCCCTAGGTGTGTCGCGCAAGCGCGCCATCAGCATCCTTGAGCATCTAGATGCCGTACGCTTCACAGTCCTCGACAAGGATGCCGGCGGCCTGAGGTCCCTGCGCTAGATTGGCTGCTCGGTTTGGTAAAATACCGCCGCACTTGGGAACGGATGGGCTCCGGTGGGCTCCGCGGTCCTCAAAACCGTTGCGAGGCGTGCAAAACGTCTTGGATGTGTTCGATTCACATACGTTCCCGCCATACGTTACCAGCGCTTTTGTGCTCGCGGTCTTGCTGCGTGCCGCAAAGGCGCTGTTTTGTTTTTGTACGGGTCCGCCGTGTCGTCTGTCATGTCGTCTACGGTATTTGCCCCCGTGCACCGGGTTTCGAGTATGCCGATGGAGGTGTTTTGCCGTATGACTACCGTAAGACGGGCCGATCTTTCTTGTGTCGTCCAGGCGGGCGGGTTGTCGTCGCGCATGGGCTGCGATAAGGCGCGCATGGCGTTTTGCGGCGAGCCACTCATCGAGCGCGTGCTGGGTCGGCTGGCGCCAGTTGCCGGCGAGTTAGTCGTGACGACTTCGCGTCCCAGCGAGCTTGCCTATCTTGAGGAGCACGCGTTTAGCGGCCTGGTGCCACGTGTGGTGGCGGACCTTGAAGGGCCGGCGGGCGCCATGCGCGGCATCGCGAGTTCGCTGACTGCAGCCCGGCTGCCTCTCGTGGCTATCGTCGCCTGTGATATGCCGTTTGTCTCTTCGGAGCTGATCGGTGCCCTTGCCAATCGTGTTGAGGCCGAGGCGCTCGACGTGTGCGTGCCGCGCGAGGAGCGGGGGATTGAGCCGCTTTGCGCCGTCTGGCGCCGTGACGCGTGTGCGCCGGCCGCCCAAGAGCTGCTCGCCTGCGACCGCCAGCGCATTCGCTGCCTGATCGATCGCGTTCAGGCTGGTTATATGGATGAGCCGCAGATCGTTAGGGCCGCGGGCTCGACGCTCTGCTTCGAGAACGTCAATACGCCCGAGGAGTTTGCGGCGGCCGAGTTGCTCGCCTAGACGATTGGAGTTGCCATGTCTCACGATATTTGTCCCGACACGGGAGAGCCTTGCACTTGCGATGGTTCCGAGCCCTGTACCTGCGGCTGCGGTGGCTGTGGACATACTGAGGAAGAGGAAGCGGCCGCCGCGGCGTATCGTGAGGCGCACCGCGAAGGCCCGTCCGGTGATGCCCTCGACCACGAGCGCAAGATTATCGTGTCGTTTGACAGCACCTTCGATGTGATGGAATGCGAGCAGCTGTGCCTGAATGCCGGCGTGCCCGGGCGCATTATGCCTTTGCCCGGCTCCATTACCGCAGGTTGCGGCCTGTGCTGGGCTATGCCGTTCTCGGGCGATGCGCTCGCCGCCTTCCGTGCTGCCACCGAAGGTCGCATAACCCCCGCCGACTACCATCAGCTCGTCCTCTAACCATCAACACCACCACATTGGGGACAGGCACCTTTGTGGTGGTTTGGAACATGTGGACGAAACAGCTTCGAAACACGCGATTTGTACGTCGAGTGCTCAAAAACGCTTCTACCTGCATCGTAATCAAAACGAAACATCCGCTCGTCGGCTTATGCGAAACTTTGCTGCAACAGTGCGATATTATCCATACTCGATACAGCTCGCGGCGCATGGGGCGCCTCGAACGATACTTTTCTTTTCCATCAATTGGAGGAAGCATGAGCTACACGCAGAAAGTTCTCGACGAGCTCAAGGCCCGCTATCCCGAGCAGCCTGAGTTCATCCAGGCCGCGACCGAGATCCTCGGCACCATCCAGCCGGCGCTCGACGCCCATCCCGAGTACGAGGAGGCCGCTCTGCTTGAGCGCCTCGTCGAGCCCGAGCGCATCGTTATGTTCCGTGTCCCCTGGGTCGACGACCAGGGCAAGGTTCAGGTCAACCGCGGTTACCGCGTCGAGTTCAACTCTGCCATTGGACCCTACAAGGGCGGCCTGCGCTTTAACCCGACGGTCACCCTGGGTATGCTCAAGTTCCTGGGCCTGGAGCAAATCCTCAAGAACAGCCTGACCACCCTTCCCATGGGCGGCGGCAAGGGCGGCTCCGACTTTGACCCCAAGGGCAAGTCCAACAACGAGATCATGCACTTCTGCCAGTCCTTCATGACCGAGCTCTACCGTCACATTGGCCCCAACACCGACGTTCCCGCCGGCGACCTGGGCGTTGGCGGCCGCGAGGTTGCCTACCTGTTCGGTCAGTACAAGCGCCTGACCAACGAGTGGACCGGCGTCCTCACCGGCAAGGGCCTCTCCTTTGGCGGATCGCTCGCCCGTACCGAGGCCACCGGCTACGGCCTGGCTTACTTTGTGGATGAGTACCTCAAGAGCCGCGGCGACTCCTTCGAGGGCAAGAACGTCGTCGTTCACGGCTCCGGCAACGTCGCTATCTACGCCGTCCAGAAGGTCGCCCAGCTCGGCGGCAAGGTGCTGGCCTGCTCCGATACTCACGGCTGGGTCGAGGATCCCGACGGTATCGACTACACTGTGCTCGAGCACGTCTACAACAAGAAGCGCTCCGGCCACGACAAGGGCGTCACGCTCGCTATGTACGTCGACGAGAAGCCCAACGCCACGTGGCACGAGGGCGACGGCCGCGGCGTGTGGCAGCTGCCCTGTGACATCGCGCTGCCCTGCGCTCGCGAGAACACGCTGCTGCTCGAGGACGCCCAGGCGCTCGTCGCCAACGGCTGCAAGGTGGTCGGCGAGGGCGCGAACATGCCCACGACCATCGAGGCCACGACCTACTTCCAGGAGAACGGCGTCGCCTTTATGCCCGGTAAGGCTGCCAACGCCGGCGGCGTGCTCGTGTCCGGCCTGGAGATGAGCCAGAACGCCGAGCACCTGTCCTGGACCTTCGAGGAGGTCGACGGCAAGCTCGAGCAGCTCATGCGCGGTATGTTCCACAACGTGGACGACACTGCCAAGAAGTACGGCGAGGAGGGCAACTTCGTCATGGGCGCCAACATCGCCGGTTTCATCAAGGTGGCCGACGCCATGCTGGCCCAGGGCGTGATCTAAGGGGTTGCACCCCGGGTAAGTCCCGTCCCGTTTCTATGAAGGTAAAAAGGACATCCAAGGGTAAAAGCTTGGGTGTCCTTTTCCATTGCCTTCACTGATGCCCCGCAAAAATCTCACGCCTGTTCTTCCATTTTCCCCCCATTTGTGGTATGATATCCCGGTAACCAAAACGGCCTGGGCGGCCAGTACCGCCAGTAGCGCCCTGGGACGACCAGCGCGCCGGGAGGCCCCCGGCAGGCGATCCCACGGCCCAAAACGGACAGCCCGCCCGGGCAACATAGCCAATATAGATTCCCCGCAGCACAGCGC
>URTZ01000046.1 GCA_900550825.1 uncultured Collinsella sp.
CGATGTGAAGGAAAAGCTGCAGAAGCTCGGACTCGTCGTGCTCACCGAACAGTCGTCGAGCGAGCCCGAAGCACTCGGACGCGTCGAGTGGATTAAGCTTTTCGGCGTCCTGTTCGACAAGGAAGACGAGGCCGCGCACCTGTTCAACGAGCAGAAGGCCCGCGTCGAGCAAACGTCGAGGCTTGCGTCGTCAGGTAAAACCGTGGCGTATTTCTACATTAACTCGAACGGGGCCGCCGTCACGCGGCGGGCGGGCGACTACGTGGCGCAGATGATCGAGCTTGCAGGCGGCAACTACGCGCTCGATGACGCGCAGACGGCGTCGACGTCAGGTTCGTCAGTAACGCTCGAAATGGAGCGCTTCTACGCGACGGCGAAGGATGCCGACATCATCGTCTACAACGGCACCATCGACGAATCGGTTGCCACCTTGAACGACTTTGTAGGCAAAAACGCGCTATTGTCGCAGTTCAAAGCCGTGAAGAACGGCAACGTCTGGGTCACAAGCGCCGACATGTACCAGCAGATGACTTCTACCGCCGACATTATCGACGAGCTGCACGGGGCGTTCACCGGCGATGACGCGAGCGACTTCCATTATCTGAGGAAGCTCGGCTAGCACCATGAGAAGCCGACTTTCCATGACATACGACGAATCGGGGCGCGCCGCGCGGTGTCGCGTCGTGACGGCGCTGCTCGCCGTTGCCCTCATCGTGCTCGTCGGGGCCAACCTGTGCATCGGGAGCGTGCTCGTGCCCGCAGACCACATCCCCGGCATCCTTTCGGGCGGCGCGGCCAATTCCATGGAAAGCCAAGTCATCTGGGAGATTCGCCTGCCGCGTGTGCTTTCAGCCGTGCTTCTCGGCGGGGCGCTTTCCCTCTCCGGGTTCCTGCTGCAGACGTTTTTCAACAACCCCATCGCCGACCCGTTCATCTTGGGCGTCTCCTCGGGCGCAAAGTTCGTCGTCGCGCTTACGATGATCGTACTTCTGGGCGCGAACCAGGCCATGTCCTCGCCGGCCATGGTGGTCGCAGCGTTTCTGGGCTCGCTTATCACCATCGGCTTCGTGCTCCTCATCGCACGGCGCATAAGTTCCATGGCCATGCTCATCGTGGCGGGCGTCATGGTGGGATACATCAGCTCGGCGGCGACGAACTTCCTCATCGCCTTCGCCGACGACCAGTCCATCGTGAACCTGCACAACTGGTCTTTGGGTAGCTTCTCGGGTTCGAGCTGGGACGACGTCGCGGTCATCGCGGTCGTGGTGATCACCGTGAGCGCATGCGTATTCGCGATATCGAAGCCCCTTTCCGCCTTCCAGCTGGGAGAAGCCTACGCGAAAAGCGTCGGCGTGAACGTCGCACGCTTCCGCGTGGTGCTCGTCCTTCTAGCGAGCATGCTCTCCGCCTGCGTGACCGCGTTCGCTGGTCCGGTGTCGTTCGTAGGCATCGCGGTTCCGCATCTCGTTAAGTCGGCGCTGAAGTCGTCGAAGCCCATCCGAGTGATTCCTGCGTGCTTCTTGGGAGGCGCCATCTTCTGCGCGGGCTGCGATTTGATCGCGCGCACGCTGTTTTCCCCCGTCGAGCTTTCCATCAGCGCCGTCACCGCCATCTTCGGCGCGCCGGTGGTTATCGCACTCATGTTGAAGAAGCGGGTGAGGTAGATGGGGGAATTCGTGCCGCAGACCAAAACGCTCGGAGGGAACATTCCATGCTTGGCCAGTCCTGAGCTCGCACGAAAGCGCCAGAAGGCACTTTCGGCTCGTGCGGAACTGCGCGCGGAACGCCTCCTTCGAGCGGAGTCGAACCTCGAAACCCCGGTCGAAACGCAGGCTGACGGAGCGCCGCTTTTCCGCATAAGCGACCTGTCGGCGGGCTACGACAAGAAGGTCGTAGTCGAAGGCGTCGATCTGGAGGTTCGCGCGGGCGACGTCGTGGCGCTCATCGGGCCGAACGGCTCGGGCAAGTCGACCATCTTGAAAACCATCACACGCCATCTGGCACCGCTTGCCGGCGCGGTCGAGCTCGACGGGCGGGAGATTTCCCGATGGAAGACGGCGGAGTTCGCAAGGAACCTTGCCGTTATGCTGACAGATCGCCCCCGGACCGAACTCCTCACCTGCCGCGATATCGTAGAGGCGGGAAGGCATCCCTACACCGGGCGAATGGGAACACTCTCGCCTGACGACCATAGTCGGGTCGACGAGGCCATGAAAACCGCACATGTGGAAAAGCTCGCCGAGCGCGACTTCATGCAGATAAGCGACGGGCAACGCCAGCGCGTCATGCTCGCACGCGCCATCGCGCAGGATCCGCGTGTGCTCGTGCTCGACGAGCCCACATCGTATCTCGATATCCGCTACCAGATCGACCTGCTGCGAATACTTCGCCACCTTGCGAAATCGCAGAATGTGGCTGTCATCATGTCCATCCACGAACTCGAGCTCGCGCAGAAAAGCGCCGACAAGGTGATTTGCGTGAAGGACGGCCGGGTCTTCCGCGCCGGCGCACCCGAGGACATATTCACGCGCGAGACGATCGGCGAGCTCTACGGCCTTCAACATGGCACCTTCAACGAGCGCTTCGGCAGCGTGGAAATTGGGCGCCCACACGGCGATGCGCACACGTTCGTCATCGCCGGCGCAGGTACGGGGTCAGCTGTGTTTCGCCAGCTCATCCGGCAGGGCAAGGCGTTCTACGCGGGCATTCTGCACGAAGGGGACATCGACTGCGAGCTCGCGCGCGACCTGGCGACGGAATGCGTGGCCGAGCGCGCCTTCGAGCCAATCGGGGATAAAACCATAGCCCGCGCCAAAGAGCTCCTCGTCCACTGCGCACGCCTTATCGTGTGCCCCGCCGCCTTCGGCACCATAAACGCCCGCAACGCAGAGCTCGTCGAGTTCGCACGCTCACATGGTATCGAGGTCATGCGAGCGTGCGAAGGCGCATCGGAGGATTCCAAAATTGGAGTGGGAAGGATAAACTGGACTTTCTTTTAAGGATCCTCAGGCTACAGCTCCTACGCCGGCAAGGTCTCCAAGGCGCCGGAGAACCTCAGGAACAGGAATTTCCACGCCGACGAGCCCAACTAGGCCTAATCCAAGCGAGATTCCAGACTCGACAGGCCATTGAGAGTTAGGTCGTTGGCGACCTCCGAGACGCGCTCGATAGGAACCGAGCCGTCAGACAGCGCCCACGTGCGATAGATACCGATAATACCCGACAGCAAAAACGCCAGATAGTAGTCGAACATCTCGTCCTTGAGACCTTGGGGCAGCAGATCGCGCTCGGCAATCTCGTGCTCGAGCGGCGCACGAAGACGAGCCATAAAATCATCGAGCGGAATGTTCTCAATCAGCTGACGATTGAGCACCAAGTTGTTGCACAGTGCCTCGTTAACGGTTTTAAAGAAGGTCGCCGCCGCGCCAAGAGCGCGCTCGTTGGTGTCACCGTCCATAGAAGCAAGCGTTTTCTCGACCGAGTCGACAATCATCTCCACCACATCGACAGCAATGGCATCGAGCAGGCCGTCAACCGTACCAAAGTGAACGTAAAAGGTCTTGCGGTCGACATTGGCCTCGCGCGCGATGGCACTCACCGTAATGTCTGCCAGCGGCTTTTCCATGAGCAGGCGCTCGAAAGCCGAAAGGATGGCATTACGGCTGCGAACGATGCGGCGGTCAAGACGCGGTTTGCTGGTTGCCATGGGCGTGTCCCTTCGATATGCGAGCATTCATCAACAGATGAGAGATAATCTACGTAAGAGGATTATCCCCCATACAGCACAAATATGCCTCGCATCATGAAGAACGCACGACTGCCCTACTGCGACTTAGGGTGCTTCTTCTTATTGAGTGCCGACGGAGATACGCGAATACCGTCTCCTGTCTGACGCACATAGGCCTTATGAGCCGGCTTTGCGGTCCCAGAAGCCTTCTGAGCGTGCTTCTTGGGATCAACGGTAACAGCATTCGTGGGATGCGGCTTAGTGGGCGCAGAGGGCGTCTGAGGCGTGCGGCCGAGCTTGCGCATCACGCGATCCCAGCGCGCATGGATGCTCTCGTTGTGGGCGCTCTTAAGTCCCAGCAGGGGCGCAGCCAAAATGGTCGGCGCAATAAACGTAATGAGACGCCACAGCAGATAGCCGGCGGTCGAAGCCGAACCGAAGAAATGACCCAAGAACAATGCAAAGCCGCCCTCAGCGCCACCAGTTCCACCGGGCAAGGGAACCGCAGAGCTTAACAGCTGGACAAAGGCGCTCGCGGCCATGACCGAGAAAAAGTCGACCTCGTGGTGGCCAAAGGCAAGCATCAGGAAATACGGAACCAGATAGAAAAACGCGAGCTGCAGCATGGTGATAAACACGGTGAGCAGCATGGAAGAAAAATGTCCGGCCGAAAGCTTGAACTTCTCGGAGAAGGAGTAGATCTCGCCATCGACAAACGTGCGCCAACTCTCGATCTTAGTGGCCGAGACACCAATGCGCTCGAGCCAATTGATGATGCAATGGGCGACGCGCGTGACGGTCTTAGGCATGAGCGCGACGGCGAAGATGCCAAGCAAGATGCAGCAGTGTCCACCAAAGCTAAAGACGCACAGCAGCGTCATGTCGCCGTAGCGTTCGGCAAAAAACGGCATACGGGCGAGCAGCAGGATAGCGCCCCAGGCGACCAGGCCAAACTGGTACACGATAAAACGCGTGAATTGCGTGGCGCCGGCCTCGCCCACGTTTTGGCCGGCCTTGGTCAGGCGATAGATCTGAGCCGGGGTGGAGCCCATCATCATGGGCGTCAGGTTGCCAAAGAAGATGCCACTCGCCTCGACCGAGATCAGGTCGCGGATGCCGACGGGCGAATTGGGATCGAGCCAGACGGCGATCGCATAGGCCACAATGCCAAAGAACAGGTACATGAACATGCAAAGACACGCGACAACGAGCCATGACGCCTGGACGCTCGACATAGCGGCCCAGAACTGCCCCATCTGCCCGGTTACCACCAGATAGACGATATAACCTACCAGCACGACGCCGATAAAGATGGCGCCGCGGCGTGCGCTCTTATTGTCATCGCCGCCCGAGGCCTCAACCTCGACCTGGGGCTTAGACGTATGCTGAGAGGACTCCGTCATGAGACTCCTTCTAACAGTCAAAATATCTTGGATATTGTACCCGTAAGGGCCATAGGCAGAACGCAAAGCTCTGGTTCAAACGGGAATTGCAGACGGTTGTTTGAAAATAAAAAACCCGGCCTTCCATAGGAAGTCCGGGTATCAGATGCGTGGTAGCCCGTACCAGATTCGAACTGGTGATCTCCGCCTTGAGAGGGCGGCGTCCTAAACCGCTAGACGAACGGGCCATATGTAGCAAATGCAATGGCTGGGATGGAGGGAGTCGAACCCCCATTGACGGAACCAGAATCCGCTGTCCTGCCATTAGACGACATCCCAATGACTGCATCGCTGCGCTCGGCTGTGCCTTTGCGCAAGAAAGAAATATACGGGAAGTCCGGCCGTGACGCAAGCCCCAATTTTGACTTTTTTGAAATTCAGTCAAATACGGCCAACACGTGAAGGACCTGTGAAGTCGACCGCTGCACACGAAGGGCAAAACGCCGCGAGCGGTAGCCGTCAACCGTTGGCAGATTCTACCGCGAAAACGATAGCACCAGGCAACACAATCGAAGTATCAATGATCACGTAGATATCGAGGCGCCATGGACGAAGAGCTTGATTACCTATGGGAGACCCTGGGCCTCGAGATCACTGCTGACCTTTGGCCCGAACGGGACAAAATCCATCCCACTCTGCGCCCCGCCATCACGGTAATGCAGGCAAAATACCGCCGTGCATCCTTTTTGATCATGCGGATGTCATGGCACGCGGGACTCCCCGACCTTAAGCGAATCCAGGCAAGCCTCGTCGAGCTGTCCGGTATGCCGACCGTCATATCCGAGGCGCACCTGGAGCAGCGCCAGCGCGAGCGACTGCAACAGCAGCGGATCCCCTTTATCTGCCCCGGCGTTCAGGCATATCTGCCCTTTATGGACGAGGAGTACTGGAGCGGCAAGCCCAACAAGCACGTAAAGGTCTACGGTCCGCACGAATGGGCACAGCTTGAGGATTAGCGCATATGCCCGCCAGCCGGGATAGTGCGCATGCCCGCCAACCGGAAAGCTCATCCCGGAATTTACGTCCAGAACGGGACGCGCTTTCCCCTAGAGGCCCCAAACGGAAACCGTATCCCGGATTTCGCGCTCAAACTGGGATACGGTTTCCGCTAGCCCCTTCAACCGGAAACTGCGTCCCGGATTCGACGCTCAGAATGGGATTCGCTTTCCGGTAGAAGTTTCAGCGGAAACCGCATCCCAGAATTCAGGCTCAGAACGGGACACGCTTTCCGGATGGGATGCTTGGCGGAAACTACGGCCCAGTTTTTGGCTCCAGAACGGGATGCATTTTCCGGAACGGTCCACGTGCGGTGGTGTACCGCCCCTTTCGTGTGCGCCGCTTGTCGAATTACGTTATAGCTAGCTATATTATAGGAAGGTATAATATAGCTAGCTATAACGCAAAGGAAGGATGGCCCTATGTTTATCGGAAGAACAGTGGAAATGTCCGAGCTCAATCGACTGTATGGCACGGGCTCCTTTGAGATGCCTGTGATTTACGGCCGCCGTCGTGTGGGTAAAACGCGCCTTATCACAGAGTTCATCCAAGGCAAGAAGGCTATTTACTTTCAAGCTCGTCGTACCAATGCGGAGGCAAACCTGCACGGCTTTAGCCAGGCGATACTTGCAGGCTCGGTTGGTGCTGCAGGCGTGTCGTTTCGTAGTTTTGACGAAGCGTTCGATGCATTGGCCACCATGGCTCGCACGGAACGTTTGGTTGTCGTGATTGACGAGTATCCCTATCTCGCCCAATCGAATCCCGAAATCAGCTCGTTGCTGCAAGACAAGATCGACCACTTATACAAAGAGACCAGGCTAATGCTGATCCTATGCGGCTCGTCTCTTTCGTTTATGGAGGAACAGGTGTTGGGCTACGAGAGCCCACTATACGGTAGGCGTACGGCCCAGTTTAAGATTATGCCGCTCGATTTTACGACGACCCTCGGGTTGTGGCAGAGCATGGGTCGCGAAGACGCTGCAGTTTGCTATGGCATGACGGGCGGCATTCCTGCATATATCGAGAAAGTCGATCCTGCCGTATCGCTCAAGGACAACATCAAACGTCTTTTTCTTACTCCTACGGGCTATCTCTTTGAGGAGCCGAGTAACCTGCTGTTGCAAGAGTGCCGCAATCCCGAGCAATATGATGCGATTGTGCAAGCAATTGCTCAGGGGCGCTCGAGGATCTCGGAGATTGCGAGCTCTACGGGAATCCCTGCGAGCAACGTAAAGAGCTATGTGGATAAGCTGGCGTCGCTTGGGATTGTCGAGCGCGAGCTGCCCCTAAACGAGACGAGCAATAAGCGAGCCGTGTATCTGCTGAGCGACCAGATGTTTAGGTTCTGGTACAAGTTTGTTCCGCAGAACATCGGGCTGATTCAAAACGACATGGCCGAGATGGCGTATAAGCGCATTGAGCCGCACGTATCGGATTACATGGGTACGGTCTTTGAGCTTATATGCAGACAATACGTGTACGAACTCGCGCGCGCGGGCCGGCTCGACGTGGTTCCGGCGAGCGTCGGGCGCTGGTGGGGGACGGATAATCGCACGCATACGCAGGAAGAAATCGACTTAATTGTTGACGATGTCGAGGGCACTGCTCTGTTTGCGGAGTGCAAATGGCGCAATGAACCGGTGGGCGAAGACGTGCTGCAAAAGCTCGTGCACCGAAGCGAGCTCTTTAGACGGCAACGAAAAAGCTATGCACTATTCTCAAAAAGCGGCTTTACGCAGGGATGTCGGGATGCCGCGGAGAGCAGGGGAGACGTCAAGCTGATCTCGTTTGCCGAGATGTGCGAGCGGAGATAACCAAGCGCGCTCTGATGTGATGCTCGGAATGGGACGCGCTTTCCCTTTGGCGGAAAGCGCGTCCCAGATTTCGGCCTCAGAGTGGGACGCATTTTCCGGTAGAGGCCTGGAGCGGAAAGCACGTCCCAGAATCCGGGCAATTCGCTGGTCCGGTGGTTGAGCAAGCGCCGCGCCAAGGATGCCGAGCGTAAAACCTACAATGAAAACGGCGTAAAAACTGCATTGAGAATGGCGTAATTTCGCAGGATGACGTCGCCCGCTGGTGCTGCAGGAGCGGTGACCTGCAAACCTTGGGTTTTCGGACGAGCTTGCGCGAGAGAGCAGGCCAGTATGTGCGCTCGAAGGCCCGCGTTCGCGTGCGCCCCAAGCGCTACTTCTGTGACCCGTCACTTGCGGCGGCGTTGCTGGGGGCTACCCCTGAGCGGCTGCTTGGCGATATGCAAACGCTGGGGATGCTCTTTGAGAATCTCATCCTGCGCGACGTGCGCGTGTTCCTTTCCACCTACGGCGGTGTCGACAACAGTGTTCATTATTTCCGAGATGAGAAGGGCCTTGAGGTCGATCTGATCGTTGAGCACGACGGGCGTTGGGGAGGCGGCGGCGTCGACAGTTCGATAACGCCACCGCTCTGTTTCTAAATCATTGCAATCCCGCGCACGGCACTCAGCAGCTCGTACTCCCTTTGACTCCACTGGCGCAGCTCGGCAGCCTCGACGGCGTCGTGGCACAGATCCAAAAACACCTCGGCGCCCTCGCAGAAGCACTCGCGGGCAAAGGCGCCGGATCCGTCCGCAACGCACACGCTGTCGGCGAAGAGCATCCATCTGGACGGCTCACGAGGGTCATCTCCGAGCAGCTTGATCTGCAGCACGTGCGGGTCGCCGGCGGCGCAGAGCTCTTCCTCGAGCACCTGCACGGTAAAGCGCATCTGGTGGGAGAGGCTGTTCTTGACCATGGCCGAGGCATAGCCGCTCGGCTCGTCCAGAAGATGCATTCGTTTTGGCTTGGCTGCCAGGTTGTGGAAGTTGCGCTCACTGCGCACGGAGAAATTGTCCATACGGACTCCTTTCATCGATGTTGGCAGGGCCACCGTGCCTCTTGGCCGGTTGGCGTCGGGATCGTGGAGCCAACTCTCTACCCCGACTCTGGATAAAACGCGCCCGCTCCTTGCGGGCAAGAGGAAGTCTATCAACGTGTACGGACAGAAATCAAGCGCCGCCTGCGAAATGACGCGTGAACGGCGTTGGTTCCCAAGTGATTATTCGGCTTTCATCCGGAAAAGTGTCGAAATAGGCACCTTAAAACTTCGGAAAAGTGTAGCTGGATGACAAAACAGCACTTAGAAGCCGGTGCTGGATGCGGGATCCTGCGGCCGCCTTCAGCTCTCGCTACTCGTCGTCTCCGTCGTTGGGGTCGCCCTTGAGGGTGTTGATGTCCAGGTACTGGTTATCGTCCTCTTTTTGCTGGGTCTCCGACTCCGCTTGGGTGGGGCCGCGGAACAGCTGGAACCCCTCAAACGCAATGACACCGAGCAGGGCAATGATAATGGCGATAAAGGCAACCTTGACTGCCTGCGGAAATTCCGAGAAACGCAGCGCCTTTTCCTCGGCGTAATAATCGGCAAAGCGCTCTTCGCCCGTGCTTTTGGTATACGCCGGCGCGGACGCGGCCTCCGGGTCATATTCCGGTGCAGGCGTGGCGGCGTACGGATCGTTGAGATAATCGCTCGATGCGGTGCCATAGTTCTCGGTCTCGATGCGACCGTTGCCAGCATAGCCATCGGAATAATCGGAATATGCCGCACCGCCCTCATAGTCCGCGGCGCTCGTGTTGGCGGCAAAAAGCGGGTTAACTGGAACGTCGAGCGCCGGCATGCCGGTAGAGGTCTCATCCAGATCGGTTGCAGCCCAGGAATCGTAGGCAACCTGATGGGCAACGGGCTCATCGAGCCTTGTGACCGGAGGCTTGCGTGCCGCAGGAACGGGCAACTGCTGGGCGTTGTACATAACGGTGCTGTCGGCCGATTTGCCCTGCGTCGCCGCAGCGAGAAATGCCGCCGTCTCGGACGGGTCGCTTGCGGGGCGGGGAGCGGTCGTGGGCGCCGAAGTGGGTGCGGGCGTCGAAACAGGCGACTGCGCAGGAGTCGGCGCAGGTGCGGACTTAGGCGCAAGTGCGGGATTGGGGTTTGACGGGCGAGCCCCGCCGCCCATGAGTTCGTCGGCGGTCCACGGGCGATCATCCATCACATCGTCAAGGCTCAGCGAAAACAGGTCGTCTTCACCCTCATCGAACATGCGGTGCACATGTCCACCAATTGCCGGAATCAATCCGCGACCGGTGCATGATGCCTTGCTCAACGCCATTCTGTCCCATCCTTTCGAAATACTAATGACATCGATTATATGGAACTTCCCAAGCTGCTCGGTCTTGGATTCGCGCTTTCCAGAACTCGCGCCCAAAAGGGGAGGGGCAATCCAGGCGAGTGCCTATTTGTCGCCGGCCGCCGCCTTGGCCTCATTGAGGTAGCTATAGAAGCTGTACTTGGAGATGCCAAAGAACTCGCAGGCGCGCTCGCTCGACTTGGAAATGAGGAAGGCGCCGCGACGGTCGAGGTAGCCAATGGCACGAATGCGCTCGTCTTTGGTCATGAGTGCCGCGGGCTTGCCCACAAACTGCTCGCACTCGTGCAGCAGGTCCTCGAGCAGGTCGCCGATGTTCTTGGTAATGGGCTCGGGCTCGGTATAGCCCGTGCCGCCGGTGCCGGTAAAGGCATCGAGCGAACGCTCAAAAGCCTTCATAAGCGTAATGTCAAAGTTGATGCCCAAAATGCCGACGGGTTTGCCCTCATCGTTGCGGATAAAGATCGTCGACGATTTGAGCAGCTTACCGTCGGTGGTTTTAGTGAGGTACGGCTCGCGGTCGTGTACATCGGTGGCGCCCTCGTGCATGGACTCAAACACGATATGGCTGGGGCCGTCACCCAGTTTGCGCCCGCTGACGTGGCCGTTTTCGATCACTACGATGGAGTGGTCCACGTCCTCGGTCTCCAGATCGTGGACGACGACTTCGCAGTTGGGGCCAAATTGGAGCGCCAGACCGTGTGCGAGGCGCTTGTAAAACTCAATCTGTGCGGGGGTCATGGGTACCTTCCTAAAAATTAGTTTGGGCTCACTGTGCCATAAACCACACATGACCGCAAACAAATCCATCAACAAGGCAATTCATGACCGTTCGGCGGCGAAAAAGTACCGATTACGGCAACAAACAATTCGTTAGGTATGCCAATCAAAAAGTGTGATAGAACATTACTAACAAACTTTTTGTTTGGCATCCACATAAAAGTTCAGCCGTGTGAATGGGATCGGGCTGAAACGCGTATGCGGGGCCGGCAAGAGAGGACTTAAGGAGTTCACCGTATGGCCGATAAGATCCAGTGGGCGGGCAACACGATGCCCAAGAGCGATGACAAGCACTTGGGAATCATGAGTCTCGACCACGTGAAGAAGGCCCGCGCCTTCCACCAGTCGTTCCCCCAGTACACCGTCACTCCGCTTGCCCGCCTGGACGGCCAGGCCGCGCGCCTGGGCCTGTCCAACCTGTGCGTTAAGGACGAGAGCTATCGTTTTGGCCTCAACGCCTTTAAGGTTCTGGGTGGCTCGTTTGCCATGGCCAACTACATTGCCGACGAGACCGGCAAGGACGTTGCCGAGTGCACCTTCGATTACCTGACCTCCGATCAGCTGGCCGAGGACTTTGGCCAGGCTACCTTCTTTACCGCCACCGACGGCAACCATGGCCGCGGCGTGGCATGGGCTGCCAACAAGCTGGGCCAGAAGGCTGTCGTGCACATGCCCAAGGGTTCCACCAAGCCCCGCTTCGATAACATTGCCGCCGAGGGCGCCACGGTGACCATCGAAGAGGTCAACTACGACGAGTGCGTGCGCATGGCCGCCGCCG
>URTZ01000047.1 GCA_900550825.1 uncultured Collinsella sp.
CCCTACCGTATTCAAAGACCCCCGCCAACGCAAAGAAAACGAGTCCGTAAGAAAGCGATTGAAAATCAAACTCGGGAAACACGGGCTCAGCCGTTCCAAGAACATTGCTGTATGGTAATTGAATCGTCGGCCATATGATGCTGATGACGGCTTTTACCGACATCAGGAGGCCAGCCGCGACCAAAATCCTGGTCTGCCACTTACCAAAAGGACGACCCTCATGCCTGACTTTCGCCGTCAGAATCGTAAACAGGAGAAACGTTGCAGCGTCGCAAAGCGTGCTAACCATAAACAAGAGCAGAAATCCGCCGCTCACCGCAGAGATACCGTCGATGAGCAACAGGTTCGCAAGATGAACGAACAACACCACGCAACATAGCGCTTGAACCGCCAGGGCGATACAGAAGATTGTCAGAAAACTCGTCGTCAACCGCAGATGTATATCGCGATCTTTCATTTCTCCTCCTTTTTTCCTTATTTCCCTGCGTTCATTGTACTTTTCAATCCAACCGCTCTCGCTCAAAACCATTTACCAGCAAATCAATACCGTTCATTTTTAAAACTCTTTATTTAATGTTTTATATAAAGTAATTTACCTTTATAGAGTTTGGAGGACCCATGAGAAAGCAAGCCGTCCTTATCCTTATCTTATCGCTGTCCCTTTTAATATGAGCAGGACATTGTCAAGAGGCAAAATCGGGCCTGGCCCCAACGATATGGGGTCAGGCCCTCTCCCTATATCAGCCCGTCCGCGGCGACCTCGGCGTGTCTTCCCGACGCTCGTCTTTGCAGTTTAATATCCGCCCGTGGCGATCTCTCGCTGGGCAATCCGTTGCTACGGCTGAGGCTTCTTCGTCGAACCGACAGTCTGTGCACGCGTGTGGCGCCCTGGGCGCTCGCAGAAAAGGGACCTGAGGTTCGCCTCAACGGCTTCGGATCGAACCGCTTCCGGGGTGATCGGCTTATGTGCGGGGGACCGGCCCCCCTACGCCTCCTCGGCCATGAGGCCGACCGCCCATACCCAGCAGGCGAGCTCGCGCGCCGTGGCCACGTTCGCCTTGTTGCCGTGGACCCCGCGCGCGAGCAGCGCCTCCCGCCTCTCGGCCAGCCTCCGCACGCCCTTGGCGGCATGCCTGCGGGCGCCCCGGTCCGGGGCCTGGCCCTTGGCGAGGTCCTTCGGCCGCCCCGAGCACGTCAGGTAGTGCCACGCGGCCTCGACCAGCGCCTTCCTCAGGTGCTTGTTGCCGGCCTTGGTGATCGCGCCCCTGCGGTCGCTCTCCCCGCTGGAGTGCTCGGAGGGCGTCAGGCCGACCCACGCGGCGAACGAGCGGGCGTTCCTGAACCTGGAGAACTCGCCGGCCTCGAACACGAGGTCGGCGGCGGTCGCGGTGTCGACGCCCTTGAGGCAGCGCAGGGAGTCGACCCTCCTCCTCCACCTGGGCTTGCGGGCCTCGGCCTCGACGAGCCCCTCGAGCCTCGCCTTCTCCTCCGCCGCCCGCCTGACCGCGTCGACGTAGTAGGCGAGCACGTCGTTGTCGGCCCCCTCCGCGAACCTAATCGACTCGATCCAGGACCAGTGCGCCCGGGTCCAGTTGCCCTTCCTGCGGCCGGTGGGCGTCCTCTCGTCGAAGACGAGCCCGTGCCTGAGCAGGAACTTGGAGAGCCGCTGCTTCGAGCGCGAGAGGTCGTCCCTCGCGTCCTCGAGCGCCCTGGTCAGGTCGCGGGCGGCCTCGCACTCGTCGTCGGGGACCCACACCTCGACCACGTTGCCGACCGACAGCATGCGGGCGAGGAACTCGGCGTCGTTGCGGTCGTTCTTCCTGCGCCTGTCCGCGCTGGGCTTGATCATCTTCGAGACGGCGCCGACCACGCAGTCGACCCCGAGGCCGGAGAGCCTCTTCTGCAGGTCGAACCCCGTGACCCCGGACTCGTACACGCACCTGGCCTTCGGGTCCACGGACCGCACCCACTCCGCGACTGCCCCGGCGTCGTAGCCGAAGGTCGCGCAGCGCACCTCCCCGGTCATGACGTCGAGGGAGACTGCCTTTATCGAGCGGGCGTGGACGTCGAGGCCGACGAAGGTGGTAGTATCGAGCATGGGAGCCCCTTCCATGAATGCGGCGTGGCCGCCGCGGCTGAATTAGACACTCACCATTGTCGGCCTGATCCGCGGTCTTTCATGCAGCAGGGGCTCTCAATGTTTTTATGTCCTGCTCATATCGTCTCTGCCGGCAGCTTGGGACACTCCTTGTAGTCATTGGGGACGTTCTTAAACGACTACATAGAACAAGAGTGGATGATCTCCCGGTTTGAGCCTGCATTCAAGCTCAAAGTGGGAGATCATCCACTCTCGTTTCGTTTGTTGATTTCGATGCCTACATTTGTAGGAACAGTTCGTGGAGGCGGGTATCGTCGTCGAGCTCGGGGTGGAAGGTTACGCCGAGCTGGTTGCCCTGACGGGCGGCGACAATACGACCGTCGACTTTCGCTAAGGCCTTGGCGTCGCCGTGGACCTCGACGATGCGGGGCGCGCGGATAAACGTCAGCGGCACTTCACCGTCGATGCCGGCTATTTGCCCCTTGGTTCGAAAGCTGCCGAGCTGCCTGCCGTAGGCATTGCGCTCGACAAGTACATCCATGGTTGCCAAACGCGGCGTGCCCTTATCGTCGTGGGCGGCAAGGTCGTGAGCCAGTAGAATCAGGCCGGCGCAGGTGCCCAGGACGGGCATACCTTCAGCGATACGGGCACGAAGCTCCTCGAGCATGCCCAACTCATCAAGCAGCTTCCCTTGAACGGTAGACTCGCCGCCGGGAAGTACCAGACGGTCAAAGTCCTGCTTCAAATCAGCCGCCTGCCTCAGCTCAATACAGTGTGCGCCAAGCTCGAATAGTCTTGCCTCGTGCTCGGCAAAAGCACCTTGGACCGCCAGCACGGCGACTGTCTGGTCTGCGTAATCGCTCATGTGCGATCCTTTCTGCTGGACTAGCGCCCGCGCTCCTCCATGATGATCTCGATTTCGTCGGCGTTGATGCCCACCATGGCCTCGCCCAGGTCCTCCGAAAGCTCGGCGATGAGCCTGGCATCGGTGAAGTTTGCCACGGCCTTGACGATGGCGGCTGCGCGCTTGGCGGGGTCGCCGCTCTTAAAGATGCCCGAGCCGACAAAGACGCCTTCGGCGCCCAGCTGCATCATCAGCGCGGCGTCGGCGGGGGTCGCTACGCCGCCGGCGGCAAAGTTCACGACGGGAAGCTTTCCCGTGGCATGGACCTCGCGCACCAGCTCGACCGGAACCTGCAGTTGCTTGGCTGCCTCAAAGAGCTCGTCGTCGCGCAGGGCAACAACGTCGCGGATCTGCTTTTGGATTTTGCGCATGTGACGCACGGCCTGAACGACGTCGCCCGTACCCGGCTCACCCTTGGTGCGAATCATAGTGGCGCCCTCGGCAACACGGCGCAACGCCTCGCCCAGATCGCGGGCGCCGCAGACAAACGGCACGTCAAACTGGGTCTTGTCGATGTGATAGACGTCATCGGCGGGGGAGAGAACCTCGGACTCGTCGATGTAATCGATCTCGATGGCCTGTAGGACCTGCGCCTCGACAATGTGACCGATGCGGCACTTGGCCATGACGGGGATGGAGACGGCCTCTTGGATGCCCTTGATCATCTTGGGGTCGCTCATGCGCGAGACGCCGCCTGCGGCGCGGATGTCGGCCGGGATGCGCTCGAGTGCCATGACGGCGCAGGCGCCTGCCTCCTCGGCGATGCGTGCCTGCTCGGGCGTGGTGACGTCCATGATGACGCCGCCCTTGAGCATCTGCGCGAGTTCGCGATTGAGTTTGACGCGATCGGCCTTGCTGGTCTGTTCTGCCATGGTTGCTCCCTTGGTTGGCATGTGCATTGCTTGACGGAACATCCTATCGGGGAGCTGGGTATGGCAAAATACTCAGTTTTCGAGATAATAATAATGTCAGCCTAATACCAGATTGAACAGCTCGATAAGGTCAGGTGGCAAACTCATGCTTGACTACAATTTGGAAAAACGCGGCGAAGCATCGCTTTATGAGTATGTTTACCAGCAAATTCGAGATGATATTGTTGCTGGACGTATTGTGGCGGGGGAGCATCTTCCGTCTAAGCGCGCCTTTGCCAGTCATCTGGGAATCAGTGTCATTACCATCGAGAATGCATATAGCCAGTTACTTGCCGAGGGCTATATTTGCTCAATGCCGCGTCGTGGCTACTACGCTTGCAAGCTTCCGGATGCACCGGTTTTGCCTTTGGCTTCGCAGGGCATCGACCGAGATACCGTCTCTGTGGGCCTCAGCGCGCATGATGTCAACGGACAGGTCGAGCTGTTCGATGCACTTTCTCCTTCCGCTTTGGAGGCGGCGCGGCTTTGGCAAAGCGCACTACGGGCGACGCTGGCATCCGAAGATGAGCGCGAAATCTTTTCGCCCGCACCGGCGCAGGGCACCGCTCGGCTGCGACGCGCAATTGCTCACCATCTGCGTGGGACAAGGGGCATGAATGTCGACCCCAACAACATTGTTATCGGTGCAGGCGCCCAGCTGCTCGATACCATGTTGGTTCAGTTGCTTGGCGCTGACAAGGTGTATGCCGTTGAGGACCCGGGCTATTTGCGTCTGACGCGCATCTATCAGGCTATGGGCTGCCAAGTACGACATATCCCGTTGGATGACGACGGCGTGGACCTGAGCGCTCTGCAGAAAACTGGGACCGATGTCCTTCACCTTATGCCGTCCCATCAGTATCCCACCGGTCTTGTGACGAGCATTGCGCGTCGCTATGCGCTGCTGAGCTGGGCCGCCGAGCGACCAGGTCGGTACCTCATCGAAGATGACTTTGATTGTGAGTTTCGCCTTGCCGGCAAGCCAATTCCCGCGCTCGCGTCGATCGATGCCTCCCAGTCGGTTATCTACACCAACACGTTTTCGAAGAGCCTGTCATCGGCGTTGCGTCTAGCGTACATGGTGCTGCCCGATGAGCTAATGGAGCGGTTTAGGCGCAACCTTGGTTTTTACGCCTCGTCGGTGAGTTCTGTTGACCAGGTCGCTTTGGCTCGTTTGCTGGAATCGGGTGATTACGAGCGACATGTGAACCGCGTGCGCGTTCGTGCTCGCGAGGCGCGTGATGGCCTGGCGGCGCTTGTACGGAAGGCATTTCCGGCAGGGGAAGTCTCGATCGAACACGCAGACGCGGGCCTTTACTGCACCGTGGTTGCGGAGCGTGGAACGGGCGGAAGCACTATTGCACGGGCCCTCACGCGCTCGAGCATCCCTTTTATCGATATCGGTGACTGTTTTTGGTGTGCCGATGGCGCATCTGTCCCTGAAAACTCAACTCAAATTCTTGTTCAGTATGACGATTTGAGTCCAAAAGCGCTAAATACCTTGGAATCGCAGCTAATGGGAGCGCTCTGCAATCTAAGTGAGTAGGCATTTGGAACTTTGGCGACCAGGCAGTTTTGTAACAAGCTATCTACCTGCGGTTTTGAAAAGCAGGATGACCGGCCTGCTCGGGATGTTCAAAAAAGTCTACTCACTTGCCGCGCAAAGCTCCTGCATGAGAAAAAATGGGGTTTTCAACAGGGCTTCGTCCAGCTCTCGGCAAGCTTTTGGCCAGTTGGGGAGGGCTGTTGAAAACTTGGCAGTCCGTTCGGCGCCATTTTTGGTGCGTTCGCGCCAATGCGTGACTGACTGGGTTGAAATTCGTGTTTTCCTGTGCCTATGAAGGATTTACTTTGTGACATATCAGCTTTTAGGTACTGGCGTTTGCCTCCTCAAGTCCGCGCTTTGTGTCCGCCGCTTCCACGACCGGAAGAAGACCGGCAGCGATATGATCTCGCCCGCAACCCGACGGCTGCGGTCGCGCTCGGTTTTCCGTTGTATACATTGGTTCGGACGAGAAACAAACGGACTTGTCCTGCCAGCATTAGACAGCGGCTGTTTCTTGGTGAGCTCCCCAGGGAATCCGTGCTGGAAACGGAGCATGGATTTTTGATTACGTCTCCTCTACTGACGGCATTCATCATGTCACGGCATCTGACGGATCTTCAGCTTCTTTTGGTATTGGCGGAGATGTGCGGCTTGTTTGCGGTGTGTGCCCTGCCGGCGTTACTTGAGACGGAGCTTTCGCGTGCAATTGATTCGGGTGCGATTTCGACAACGTTCGGTTGGGCGCGCTGCCCGTCCGAGGACGGCACCGCCTCAAATTTATGGCGTCGAGACGCTTTGGTTTTGGGCGGAGACATTGACCGTTTTTGTTCAGATGTTTGTGGGATGCGTTACGGCAATAGATTTATGGCGGTATCGCAACTCGTTCCATTGGGTGCCGCGTCGCCTTTTGAGGTCGAGGCGTATTTGCTACTTGCACTGCCGCGATCCCTGGGAGGCGAAGGTTTTTGCGGCATAGAGCTTAATGTCGAAGTGATGCTAAACACAAGTGCTCGAGCGATTGTGGGAAAGTCCCGTGTATATATCGACCTACTTCTTTCTTCACCGGACGGTAGGCGACAGGTGGCCATTGAATGTCAGGGAAAGGCCTCGCACGGACGCGCAGGGGATGGCTTGCGTGACGCTGACCGCATGACGGCCCTTCAGGCCATGGGCTACGATGTACTTCTCCTGACACACAGACAGATATCCGATGAGGGTAGATTCCGCGCGATCGTTAAGGCCGTATGCAGGATGCTCGATGCTGAATATCGTGATAAAAGCTCGGATGAGCAAAGGGCTGAGGCATTACTCCGGTCTGAACTATTCATTGACTGGACAAAATTGGGAGTAATCGACGGAAAGATGCCCGCTAGACACAAAATGGCTCGATCGTGGACGGCTGCGGTTCTAAGTGAGTAGACTTTTGGCACTTTGGCGACCAAGCCGTTTTGCAACAAGTCATTTACCTGCGGCTTTATAAAGCAATATGGATGGCGTGCTCGGCAAGTTTCGAAAAGTCTACTCACTTAGTTTTTGACGAGAGACCGATGCCGAAGATAGCTCTATTTCAGGGCGTTAACGAGTCCTCGAGACACAAAAAGGCCCGAACCAATACGGTCCGGGCCTCATCGAGCTAGAGGTTATGTCTCAAGCGGTTGGCTTAGCCAAAGTAGCGCTTGAGCAGGCCGGCGAAAGCCTTGCCGTGACGAGCCTCGTCGCGAGCCATCTCGTGCACGGTATCGTGGATGGCATCGAGGCCAGCGGCCTTGGCGCGCTTGGCAAGATCAGTCTTTCCGGCGGTGGCGCCGTTCTCGGCCTCAACGCGCATCTCGAGGTTCTTCTTGGTGGAGTCGGTCACGACCTCGCCCAGGAGCTCGGCGAACTTGGCGGCGTGCTCGGCCTCCTCGTGGGCAGCCTTCTCCCAGTACAGGCCGATCTCGGGATAACCCTCGCGATGGGCGACGCGAGCCATGGCCAGGTACATACCGACCTCGGAGCACTCGCCCTCAAAGTTGGCGCGCAGGTCGGCAACGATGTCCTCGGAGACGCCCTCCATCTTGGCGACGCCCACGACGTGCTCGGCAGCCCACTCGAGCTGACCCTCCTCCTGCTTCAGGAAGCGAGAACCGGGAACGCCGCACTGGGGGCACTTGAAGTCCTCGGGCAGCTGGTCGCCGTCGAACTCTTCCACATAACCGCAAACGGGGCAAACAAACTTCATGATTCGATCCTTTCGATCGATGGCGATTGTGCGCTCGTCCGGTCCCGTAAGGGCCCTCTCCGGACGTGCGTCTTGACGAGTTCTATTATCCATAAATGCAACCAAATGTGAAGCCTATTAGGAATGATTTTTAATAAAACAATTTTGAGATATGAAGATGTTGATTGATTAACGATTGGCAGGCCGTCTTTGACCGCCGCTGAGTACAATCGGGCGAGCAAATGTTGACCTATCAACAAATGAAGGAGTTTCCTTTATGCATCTAGCCCGTCGTGCCTGGTGCCGAACATATCAGACGGTTTTTCGCATTGCATTGCCGATCCTGCCCTATACCGAGCCGCGCATTTTAGAGCATGCCGAGGATGTGCCCGCGGTGCTTCAAAAGCGCTCGATCCAGAAGGTCCTTATCGTGACGGATCCCGGCATTGCCCGTCTGGGGCTCACGGCACCGCTCGAGACGGCGCTCGCATGCAGGGGGATTGGCGTTACGGTCTATGCCGAAACGCGTGCAAACCCCACGGTTTCAAACGTGGAAGAAGCGGCGTCCCTGTATCGAGAGAGCGCCTGCCAGGCCATTATCGGTTTTGGCGGAGGATCGGCCATGGACTGCGCCAAGGGCGTGGGTGCACGCATCACGCAGCCAAGCAAGCCCATCAACAAGATGCGCGGCCTGCTGCGGATTCATCGTCGCCTGCCGCTGCTTATCGCCGTTCCCACTACGGCAGGCACGGGAAGCGAGGTCACGCTCGCGGCGGTTATCACCGATGACGAGACGCACTACAAGTACCCCATTAACGACTTTGTGCTTATCCCGCGCTTTGCGGTGCACGACCCCGAGTTTACGCGCGGTCTGCCCGCCTCCATTACGGGGCAGACGGGTATGGACGCCCTGACGCATGCCGTCGAGGCCTTTATCGGGCGAAGCACCACGCCCTATACGCGTAAGATGGCGCGACAGGCGGTGCAGCTCATCCACGACAATTTGCTCGAGGCCTATGAGCATGGCGACGACATGCGTGCGCGTCGCAATATGCTTTCGGCGGCGTATAAGGCGGGCGTTGCGTTTACCCGCTCCTATGTTGGATATGTGCATGCCATCGCGCACAGTTTGGGCGGCCGATACGGAATTCCGCACGGTTTGGCCAACGCGATCATCCTGCCGCACATGCTTCGCGCTTATGGTGACGCCGCCGCCCCCAAGCTTGCCGATCTTGCTCGCATGGCGGGCATTGCGCCGGCTACCGCGCAGGACAGTCTTGCGGCCGAGGCCTTTATCGATTGGGTCGACCGCATGAACGAGGCCCTGGGAATCCCCAAATATGTCTTGGGCATTCGCCGCTCTGACATTCCCGAGATGGCGGTGCATGCCGATGCCGAGGCCAATCCGCTATACCCCGTTCCGCTTCTAATGGACCGCTTGGAGCTCGAGCATATGTACGAGGTCGTTGCAGGTGGTATGTTTGAGGACGAGAATTAGGAGGGTCCATGAACACCGAGGAAATTGCGCGCATCGTCGGCGATCAGCGCGCCTACTTTAAGACGCACGCCACGTTTGATGTCGATGCTCGACGTCGCGCGCTCGTGAGTTTACGCGATGCGGTGCGGGCCCACGAGGCCGATATCGCTCATGCGCTCAAGACCGATTTGGGAAAGTCGCATGACGAGGCCTATATGTGCGAGATTGGCACATCGCTTTCCGAGATTCGACATCAGATCGCTCACGTGGTTCGATGGAGTCGTCCGCGCCTGCGTCCGTGCGACCTCGCTAACGCCGTGAGCGTGTGCAAAACGCAAACCGTGCCCTATGGCGTCACGCTCATCATGGCGCCCTGGAACTATCCGTTTTTGCTGACGCTCGAGCCGCTCGCTGGCGCCCTTGCCGCGGGCAATACCGTGGTCATCAAGCCGAGCGCCTATGCTCCGGCATCGAGCGCGGTGCTCAGGCAAATCTGTGAAGAGGCATTTGATCCGCGCCTGGTGACGGTTGTCGAGGGCGGGCGCGCCGAGAACGATGCGTTGCTCGATGAGTGCTGGGACAAAATCTTCTTTACCGGTAGCGTTCCGGTCGGCAAGCTCGTCATGGAGCGCGCGAGCAAAAACCTCACGCCTGTGACGCTTGAGCTGGGCGGAAAGAGCCCCTGCATCGTGGATGCGACGGCAAATTTGAAGGTCGCGGCACGGCGTATCGCCTTTGGTAAATGGCTCAACGTGGGCCAGACCTGTGTAGCGCCCGACTATCTGCTGGTCGACGTGCGCGTGCACGATGAGCTGCTGGGCCTTATCAAGGAGGAGGTCCGCCGCATGTTTGGCGAACATCCACTCGACAATGAGGATTACGGACATATCGTCAACGCCAAGCATTTTGCGCGCGTGCGCGGGCTGATCAATCTCGATAAGGTCGTGCTTGGAGGTGCCGCGCGTGAGGCATCGCTCAAGATTGAGCCGACGATTTTGGACGGCGTGTCCCCCGATGACGCCGTGATGCAGGAGGAGATTTTCGGCCCCATCTTGCCGGTGCTGACGTTTGAGAGCCTAGACGAGGCCGAGACGTTTATTACGGATCGTCCGACGCCGCTGGCCCTGTATATCTTTAGTCAGGATCGCGAGGTTCAGCAGCGCTTTGTGCGCTACGTGCCCTTTGGCGGCGGCTGCGTTAACGATACCATCATGCATCTGGCTACGAGTCATATGGGCTTTGGCGGCATGGGCGCGAGCGGCATGGGACAGTACCATGGCCGCGAGAGCTTCGATACGTTTAGCCACAAGAAGAGTATCGTGAACAAGGCAACCTGGCTGGACGTGCCGTTTCGGTATGCGCCCTACGCAAGCTGGAAGCACAAATTCGTGCGCATGTTTGTGCATTAGAATCAGATGGTGTAGCGACAAACGGTCGAAAAGGCGCGGGTGGGGCGAATTTGTGTCCGCACGGGACCGTAGACTTCTCAATAAGGTTACACACCGGTTTATCCGGCCGTTAGAGGAGCTGCTATGTACGAGCCTTCACGTGTTCTTCTGTCATTTCACATTGCAGGATTTCAGTATGCCGACGGTGCCTTGGTCCTGGGCGATCTTAAGGTTGGCGATAAGCTGACGCTGTGCGCCGAGCGCGATAATCCCCATGACCCCGAGGCAGTTGCGATCTACTATGGCAAGACCAAACTTGGCTACGTTCCGGGAAACGAGGTCGGCCCGCTGTCCTTGATGATGTATTACGGCCACGAGGACGTATTTGAGGCCCGCGTGCAACAGGTTGCCCCCGAGCGCAGCCCGTGGCATCAGGTACGCGTTGGGCTCTACGTGGTGGATGCTCGCTAGTCGGCAATGGAGGCTGCCATGTTTGATGACGATGACCTGTTTGATCTGGCAGATGATCCGTTTGAGTGGGATGCGCTACTCGATGACGATGAGCTGGAACAGGACCGTAAGATGCGGCAGGACAAGAAAACTCAGGGTGACGCTTCGAAAAAGCAAGACAAGCGCCGCCGCGGACTGTTCGGCGGGCTCTTTGGATAACCGCCGCATCGCTACGTCTGTATACTTAGCACGAGTTGAACACGTTGCGAAATGAGGGCATAGACGATGATGTGGTTTACCGCCGACCTGCACCTGGGCGATACGAATATCTTGCACGACATGGACCGGCCGTTTGACTCGGTCGAGGAGATGAACCGCAAGGTCATCGATGCCATCAATGAGTGCGTGGCTGCGGACGACCGCCTCTATATTCTGGGCGACTTTACCTATCGTTTGCCCCTGGCGGAGGCGGTGCGCCTGCGCGAGCGTATCGAATGCCAGAACGTGACGCTCATCCGCGGTAACCATGACGGCGACTGGGAAGATTCCGACGTACCGCAGATTTGGGAAGACGTGCGCGATTACCTGGAGATTGCTCCCGGCTATGCCAAGGGCCATCGTCTGGTTATGAGCCACTACCCCATGCTCAGCTGGAACGGCAAGGCGCGTGGCGCCGTCATGCTGCACGGGCATATCCACAGCAGGGGAGACCGCACCAACGTGCGCAACCGCGATCGCGAGCGCCCTATCTTTCGCTACGATGTCGGTCTCGATGCCAACGAGTACAAGCCCGTAAGCCGTGATCAGATTCTTAGCTTCTTTGGGTTATAGGGCGCCAGAGCCACCACAAAGGGGACAGGCACCTTTGTGGTGGCTCTGGCGCC
>URTZ01000048.1 GCA_900550825.1 uncultured Collinsella sp.
AGACCAGCAAAGCCAAACACAATGCTCTGCCAGGTGCCGGCCATATTGGCGGCATGGATACCAGCGTAGAAGTTGTCATGGTAATCATCCAGATCCATACGGGCAGACTGGGCAAAATAGGTATAGGCGTCCTCGTGGCGTCCGATGCGGCTTGCCAGAATACCGAAGATGCAGGTGGAAAGCGAAGAATGATGCAGCGTTACGGTCTGATAGAAGTCGTAATTGCGCAGCAGTTCCTCATCGGCAGGCAACGCCTTCCATGCCAAACCGCAGCCGGCAGCGACCTCCCCGGGCACGGGAATCGTTCGCCCGGGAAGGCCGCGCTCGATGCACAGGGACTCGCAACCCATGGCGGCCGCCGTGGTGGGAAACGTGATGACAAGCGCCGGGCGCTTCTCCCTCATGGCAACTCCAACCAATACGCTACGGGCGCACGACGCGCACGGCCTGCTCCATCTTCTCCACGATCACATACATGTTGGTGACCTCACCCACTGCGAGCTGGTCCTTAATGCCAAAGTGATCGAGGCAGGTGCCGCAGGTAAGGATCTCGACGCCCTGCTCGGCCAGGCCCTTCAGGTCGTCGAGCACCGGCGAGCCCTCGACGGTGAGCTTGGCGCCGCCGTTGTAGAACAGCATGGTCGCGGGCAGCTCCTCCTGCTGCGTCACAGCAAAGATGAAGGCCTTCATGAGCTTATGGCCCAGCTCGTCGTCGCCGCGGCCCATGCAGTCGGTGTAGACGGAAATGACAAGCTTGCCCTTGCCGGCGCTGGCATCGCAGAAAGCGGCACCATCCTGCTCGGGGTCGGTCACGGCAACGATGCCGGCGGTCGCGACGGTCACGTGCCACTCGGCGTCAGAAACCTTCTCGACCGAGGCCGTGCAGCCCTTCTCCTGCGCCATCTTGGAAATATTCTTGACGGCGGTCTCGTTATCGACCGAGGTCACGACAGCGCCCTCGCCCTCGAGCTGCTTCAGAGCCTTGAGCGTCTTAACGACGGGCAGCGGGCAGGCATCGCCCATGGCATTGACTTCAATCTTGGTAGACATAGTTTTCCTTTCGAATGAGACCGCCCCAGAACGCGGCGGTCAAATTAACGATTACAACGAACGTACAACGCGAACAGCGGGACCGTCCGGCACCGGCTCGCACACGCGACCGACAACGGCGGCGATGCGACCTTCGGCATGCAGGCGGCTCGCAAGCTCATCCACATCGGCGGCAGACGCCGCAATGAGCAACCCGCCCGAGGTCTGCGGATCGTACAGTGCATCCAACATGCCCGGCTCCAAGTCATCGTCGGCCGCCACGCGCGGGCCAAAGAAGTCCTGGTTGCGGTAGGCACCCGCCGGGATAATGCCCAGACGCGCCATGTCGAGCACCTGATCAAAGAGCGGCACCACCCCGGACGCAAGCTCAATCTGCACGCCCGAACCCTCGGCCATCTCGCATGCATGCCCGATCAGGCCAAAGCCTGTGATATCGGTACAGCCGTGAAGCTCAAGTCCCTCGGACAGACGAATCGGCGCCTCGTTGAGCGTGCGCATCGAGTCAAACATGGCTGCGGCCTCGTCCTGCTCGATAAGCTCGCCCTTAATGGACGTGGTGATAATGCCCGAGCCGACCGCTTTGGTCAGCAGCAGGACATCGCCCACGCGCGCGCCGCTGTTGGTGAGCATGCGGTCGAGCGCAACAAATCCGCTCACGGACAGGCCGTACTTGGGCTCGTCGTCGTTGATGGTGTGGCCACCCGCAATGGAGCAGCCGGCCTCGACGCACTTGTCGGCGCCACCCGCCAAAATCTGCCCCGCGACCTCAACGCCCAGGCAATTGGGAATACAGAGCAGATTCATGGCATGACTCGGGCGTCCGCCCATGGCGTAAATATCCGACAGCGAGTTGGCCGCGGCAATCTGGCCAAACAGGAACGGGTCGTCGACCATCGGCGGGAAGAAGTCGATGGACTGTACGAGTCCCAGGTTCTCACCAACACGGAAAACACTCGCATCGTCGGAGGTATCGAATCCCACGAGCAGGTTGTCGTTATGCACATTGGGTAAGTCGCCCAGGACCTGGGCGAGGGCTTCAGGAGCCAACTTAGCGGCTCAACCGCTCGCGGCGGTCATAGACGTGAGCTTAATCTGATCGTCAGCCATCGATACCTCCTCTCATCGTTCAATCATTTCCTCCCAGTATACGCATGAACGCGCATTACGGTCGACGCATCAGCCGAGTTGCTGCGCGCGAATCGCCGCACCGATGGCACCGGCATAACGGGCCTGGGGCGAGGTGGTCACCGGTGAGCCCAACAGCACGCCCAGCCGCTCCACAACATAGGCGTTCTCGCACAGGCCGCCAGTCAGGTAGTACGGGGCGCCCGCTGCCTGCCCGGCCATAGTCGCCACGCGCGACACGACGCTCTCGATCACGCCACGCGCAATGTTCTCGCGCGGCTCGCCGCGACCGATCAGGCTAATGACCTCGCTCTCGGCAAACACCGTGCACATGCTGCTGATTTTGGTGGGCTCGCCGGAGCGAGCCAACTCTGCCATCTGCTGCTGAGAAATGCCCAAGCGGTCGGCCATGATCTCCAGAAAGCGCCCCGTACCGGCAGCGCACTTGTCGTTCATGGCGAACTTTGCCACGCGGCCGTTTTTAAGCTGGATGACCTTGGTGTCCTGGCCGCCCACGTCAATCACCGTGCCGTGGTCGCCAAACAGGTGCACGGCGCCGGTGCCGTGGCAAGTGATCTCGGTCACAACCTTGTGCGCATAGGGCACGGCGACACGGCCGTAGCCGGTCGCGATCACGCGCACGTCGTCGGCAGCCACGTCATAGTCGGCTGAAGCGAGCTCGCCGCGCAAGCGCTCGGCCGCATCGACCGACGAATACCCCGTCGGCATGACGCAGGTCCACGCAATGGCGCCGTCCGTCTCCACCACTGCAGCCTTCGCGGCCGTCGAGCCTATGTCGATACCAATGCCAACCACGGCATCCTCCTTCTATGCGGCAAAGCAACTATCCCTTTGCCGCATTTGTCCTACAGGGTTTCGATAAAGGCGGCGATGCGGGTCTCGATCTGGCCCATGTCACCGTTGCTGTAGTCGGTCTCGATCTTCATATACGGAATACCCGCACCCTCGACGGCCTCCTGCATGCGCGCACTCTCAACGTTGAAGGTGTGGCACGCCTGGAGCACGCTCTCCACCACGCCATCGACGTGATACTTCTCGCACATGGCCAGCGTGTTTTCCATACGGCCGTCGTTGGGCGTCATGACCGAGCAGTTGATATCCAGGTAGCGGTCGGCA
This sequence comes from uncultured Collinsella sp., assembly GCA_900550825.1. GTDB lineage: Bacteria > Actinomycetota > Coriobacteriia > Coriobacteriales > Coriobacteriaceae > Collinsella. Next base: position 3,313 of record URTZ01000048.1, read on the forward strand.
ATGGCGCGCAGGATGTCGGGAGCCTCCGGATCGATCATCATGGCCGCCGTGCGCTCGCCCGAGCAGTCGTCCATGCACACGACCACGCCGCCGTTGGACTCGATGGTGCGGCCGATTTTGTTGATCACGCCGCCCACCGGGCAGCCGGTAATCAGAATGCGCTTGGCATCCGCCGCAACCGGGCGCTCGCCCGCGTCGTAGGCCTCGCGCAGCTTGGCGACCTTTTGCTCCAGCTGCTGCGTATAGGCCTCGATATCAAAGCTAAACGTACCGGCAAACATAGTGCTCATCAGGTCGACGCCGCTCATGGCCGCCGGCTGGTTGGCCTGCAGCGCAAACATGTCGAGCTGGGCCGCACGCAAGCGGTTGCGGCGGCGCACAGCGGCGCGCAGGTCATCGTCGGTAATCGTGATGCCGTAGAAGACCTCGAGCTCCTCCTTGAGCAGGCGGCACTCCTCGTACCAGCCCTCGCGCTCGTAGGCGCGATCGCGACCCTGTGGCAGGTACAGAATGTGCGTGCGCTTGAGCTCGTTAAGTAACTCGTACATCTTTTTCTTGCCGTCGCAGGTGGTCTCGCCGATGATCATGTCGCTAAAGTACGTAAACGGGCACTTTTGCGAGTAGGCAAAGCCGTACGTCGACTTGATGAGCGGGCAGAGGTTTGCCGGCAGCACCTTCTCGGCCTCAGGAATCACCTCGTCGGACGTACCACACAGAGCGACACTTGCGGCCCCCGCGGCATCGATAATCTCGAGCGGCGTATAGCTGCACAAAAAGCCGACCAGGCGATTACCCGCCTGCTTGTAATCCTTGACGCGAATAAACGCCGCCTTGCGTTGCTCGTTGAACTCCTCAAACGTGCGCGGCAACGGCTGCTCAATATTTTCCGACATATAGCTCCTTAACAAACCTTTTAACCAACCAAGGAAACGGCTTTCCCAGGTGCCCCAGGTTGCCGTGAAAGAGGAGCGCCGCGTATTTTTGTACGCAAGCGACGGTTTGAACGGCAAGATCGGGTACCTGGGGAAGCCGCCGGGACGGATAGCTCTAAATAGTTTCCAGGAAGGCCTCGATGCGGGTCTGGAGCTGACCGGCATCCTCGCCGGCGTAGTCGGTCGTGATGTGCATAAACGGAATGCCGGCCTCCTCGGCGGCCTTCTCCACGGCAAACGATTCCATCTCGTAGAGCGTGCAGAACTGCAGGGCCACGTCGACGATGCCGTCGGCATGCAGGTCCTTGGCCATCTGGACAATGTCCTTCATACGCTGGTCGTTGGGCGTAAAGACAGCGCAGTTGATCTTAAAGTAGCGCTCGGCGATGGCGTCGAGCATCTCGTCGACCGTCTCGCCGGACTCGTCGATCAGGTCCTTGTAGTAGCGCGAGCCCGTGCAGGACTCCTCGCCTACCACAACGCCGCCGGCCTTCTCGATAAGGTTGAACAGTTTCCAGTTGGGCACGGCCATGGGCGTACCGGTGTACAGGATGCGCTTGGTGCCCTTGGGCGCCACGCCCTCGCCAGCCTCAACGCGCTGCTCGCACTCAGCCGCCATATCGTTAATGGCTCCGGTCAGACGCGGCGTGTCATCCATAAAGGCGGCCTGAACGGTCAGCAGGCTGTCGAGACCGCTGATGGGCGCCGGATCGGCAGCGCGGGTCGCAGCCAGACGCTGCAGGGCGCGACGCTTCTCGTTGACGGCGTGGGTGGCAGCCTTCAGGCGCTCGGGCGTAATCTTGACGCCGCACTCGTCCTCGATCTTGGCGGCAAGCTTTTTAACCTCGGCCTTCCAGGTCACGAGCGTCGACTCGTCGTGCACGTTGGGGATATCCATGACGTACATGTTCTTTTGCGTGGCAAAGAACTCGTAGGCCTTCTTCTTGCCATCGCAGGTGTTCTCGCCCACCACCAGATCACTCGACTCAATGTAGGGGCAGACCTCGCCCAGCTTAAAGCCGGCAAAGCTCTTGATGAGCGGACAGGTGTTGCGCGGCAAGTGCTCCTCGACCTTGTCCGTTGCCCAGTCGGCACCCGAGCACAGGCCCACGGGGATGCCATCGCAGGCAAGCACGATCTCCTCGGGCACGTAGACGCAGAACGAACCGACGATCTTGGTGGCCTCGCCGGCCTCCTTCTTGTCGAGCATCTCCTTAATACGGCCGCTGTGGATGTTGGTGGCGACAAAATCCAGGTAGGACGTAGACTTGGGGCGATTGTTCTGCGTCAGGAACATATCGCCGTACATCTGGCCCACGGCGCCCAGCAGCATGTCGTGGTCGGCAAGATTCATGCCGAGGCTCTCCCACATCGGATGGAAATCGAATTCTTCAGCCATGACGGTTCCCCTCTCGAACCAAAAATGAATAGCTACGGTATTTCTGCACGGTGGGTGGCGAAAACCCAGCCGTGCTCAAACCCGGAATTTTGGGGAACCCGCTTTGCGGTCGATTATTTAGTTGTGCGTCGTCTCTCCCGGAGCCGTGAACATACCTGCTCATATGCGGCTCCGAGCCATATACAGGGCGCGCGCGGCAACGCGACGCGAATATGTCTTCTGCAGCATCGGCGCGCCCTCCTTTTCTCGTCGAAGGTAACTATATCAACGGTTGTCGTCAAGACGAACACCGTCGACACGCGTACGACAACGTTGGGATGTGAGCATCTCGCTGTCTGATAATTAATTATCAGACTGATAAGGTTTAGTCATGTAGAAATCGGCGAACGGCGAAGTGAAAACAAAGCGGTCGAGGACTACCTCCTCGACCGCATCGCACCCGCATTATCGGCAAACGAGATGAATCCTGCTTGCATCAAAATGCATGCGCAGAGTCTCACCCGCCTGCGGCAGCTCTTCCACGGGTACACTCACCTTATTCACCTTCCACTGCAGACGCGTGGGCGCATCAGCACGCGGCACGTCCAGCAGCACCAGCCGCTCAAAGCGCGAATCGCTCACACGGGCCACGTGCAAATCGTAGCTGTTGCGACCGCGCTCCGCGCGATTGTCAACATGGAAGTAGCTCGCACGAATACCGAGGTACGTCACGTTATCGGGAACCTCATGGCCCACGTTAAAGGTCATGCCCCAGTCCAGGGCTTCAACTTCCTGAGACCCGATCTTGCGCGCCCGGCTTGTGTTCTTGCAGCCCGTCAGGCGCAGCGCCGCCAGCGTCTGCGGACGGCGGACCACGTCCTCGACGGAGCCGATCTCCTCAACATGCCCGTCGTGCATCACGCAGATGCGCTGGCACAGGCGGCACGCTTCGTCGATGTCGTGGCTCACGTAGAGCACGGTGCGGTTGCATACATCGAACAGGTCGAGCATGTTTTGCTCAAGCGCGCTCTTGAGATACGCATCGAGCGCGCTCATGGGCTCGTCGAACATAAAAATGCCCGGATGCGCCGCCACCATACGGGCAAGCGCCACGCGTTGCTGCTGCCCGCCCGAGAGTCGCGCGGGGTAGCGATCGACAAAATCGGCCAGACCGAAAATGCCCAAATAGCGCTCGGCGAGCTTTTTGCGCGCGGCGGCGTCGCCAGCATCCTTTACACCGGCGCATACGTTATCGGCCACCGTCATGTTGGGAAACAGCTGATAGTTTTGAAACAACAGGGCGCATTTTCGCTCCTGGGGTGACAGGTTGATGCCAGCCGCCGAGTCAAAAAAGGTCACGCCGTTGACGACGATCTTGCCCTCGTCGGGCGTCTCCACGCCGGCAATGCAGCGCAGCGTGCAGCTCTTGCCGCAGCCCGAGGCACCAAGCAGCGCCACACGCTCCTCGCCGGCCTCAAGCTGCATATCGAGCATAAACCCCGGATAGCGCTTTTTTATGTCCAGAACGAGTGACATGGCCTATCGACCTCCCTGCATAGCGGGCTCATCGCGCATGAGCTCGGCCAGTGCCTCGCGATCGATACGCAAGGCATCACCGCCCGCCGGGTCGAGTGAATCGCCCTGTCCGGCGAGATCTTTGGCCTGCTTACGTTCCGCACGGGAAAGGCCACGCTCGCGGTATTTTTGCGAATGCGCCGTGTACATGTTGATGAACAGGATGACTAGGAAGCTGAACGCTATTACGACCACGACCCAAAAGAGGGCCACCGACGTATTGCCGCCCATCCATTCAAAGTAAATCGCAATGGGAATGGTCTGCGTAATACCGGCATAGTTGCCCGCAAAGAACAGGGTGCAGCCAAACTCGCCCATGGCGCGGGCAAAGGCGAGCACCGTGCCGGCGGCAATCGAGGGCCAGCCGAGCGGCATCATGAGTTTGGTGAAGATGCGTCGCTCGGACCAGCCCAGCGTGCGCGCCGCATCGAGCATTTGCGTGTCGAGGCTCTCAAAGGCGCCGAGCGCCGTACGGTAGACCAGGGGAAACGATACCACCACGGCAGAGATCACCGCCGCCGGCCACGTAAAGACAATCGAGACGCCGTGCGCGATAAGCCACTGGCCCACCCCGGTCGAGCGGCCAAACAGCATAAGGAGCAGAAAGCCGCAGACCGTGGGCGGCAACACCATGGGGATGGTAAAGACCGAGTCGAGCAGGCCCTTGATGCGACTCGAGGTGCCCATGGTCTTCCACGCGGCAAACAGGCCCAGTGCAAAGGAGATCAGCAGGGCAAGGCCGCTCGTTTTAATGGACACCCAAAACGGTCGGTAGTCGATGCCGCCCAATAAGGAGGCCAGAGAGGTCAAGGGCCCCTGCTCATCCCGCAACACGACAGACGATGCTTCTACCATTTGAGCGCTATCAAGCCAACGCGCGCCGCCTTTGGCATCACCCGAGGCTGATGCAATCACCACATAGCGGCCCCCATCCGCACCGCGCTCGTCAAAGCCATAGGTATACCCGCCGGCATCAAACGTTGTTTCCGCCGTGACATACCAAGGAAGATCCACGTCCCCTAGCTGCGCACCTCCCATACAGTTTGCGCTGTCGAGCTCACAGACGAGGGCCTTGAGACCCGATACGCACTCGTTGTTCTGCGGATCCAATCCATACCTCTCGATCGCCTTGGGCGATATCCACACCACAACGCGATCGGCAGCAGGCGCCACTACAAGGTCCACGTCCTCGTCAACGGGAAACCGGTAGCCCTCAGGCTGGCCCTCCATGGCACGAGCGGTCCCCTTGGCCAACCGCTCAAAACCCTCGATCCCATAGGAAAGCCCATGAGCAGTCGCAGCAACCTGGGCCCCGTCCTCAGCGTCCCCAGCAAACGCAAATCCCGGCACCCAGCAAAGCGTGAAGGTTAAAGCACAGGCGACAAGCATGCGGAATCTATTAAGCACGAAAAGCTCCAAGCGAATATAAGGACGGAGTGAGACACAAAACGATGGAATTATCGCGCCAAGCCGCACTACGCGGAAAGCTCAAAGCCGTACTTAGCCCAAATCTTCTGAGCCTTCCTGTTGGACAGACAGAAGTCGATGAACGCCTTGGCTTCGTCGGCGTGCTCAGAGCTCTCGGCAACGGCACCCGGATACACGATGGGCTTGTGCGAATCCTCGGGACACACAAAGGCCTCCTCGATGCCGTCGTAGCGGAAGATATCGGAGCTGTAGACAAAGCCGGCCACGCAGTCGCCCGTGGACACATAGGCGGCGGCGGTACCAACTTTGTCGGCCAGGGCCACCTTTTCGGCGATCTCGGGCGCATACTCGCCGTCGTCGCCCTCGGTGCCGGTGTAGAGGCCCACGGAAGCCAGCGCCTGGTTGGCGTACTTGCCGGCGGGGACGGTCTTGGCGTCGCCAATGGCGATCTTACCGTCCAGGTTCGCGACGTCGGCGATGGCCTCGACCTTGGTGTCGGAGCCCTCGGCGCGAATGATCACGAGATCGTTGACGAACATGTCCTCACGCGTGTCGGCGTCGACGAGCTCGGCGGCCTCGGCGTCGTCCATGGTACCCTTGGAAGCGGTGATGAGCACGTCGACGGCGGCACCGGCGCGCATCTGCTCGACAAGGTCGCCAGACGCCTTAAACTGCGTGTCGGCAAACGTGGTGCCGGTCTGCTCGGCGTAGAGCTCCTGAACCTCGGGCAGAGCTTTCTCGAGCGAGTTGGCTGCAAAGACCTGCAGCTCGACAGCCTTCTTCTTAGAGGAAGACTTGGCGGAGCCGGCATCGGATCCGGCCGGCTCGGACGTCTTGCTGCCCGAGCAGCCAGCAAGACCAAGGCCGGCAGCGGCGACAGCAGAAAGCGAGACGAATCCGCGGCGAGAAACCATATCGAACATATTCAACCCTTTCGGACCTTGTGCCCGGGTACCCCACCGCGGGCTTTAATCTGCAATCAGATTATACTTTTGCGCGAATAATGTTAGTGAGAAATTATTCTCGTCTGAGAATATAGTTTCGAGTTACCGTACACCTCGGCGTCGATTCGGCGGAAAACAAAAGCGGAGCGACCGATAAGGTCGCCCCACCGCAGGTAAATAGCTTAGTTGGTATGTCCGCCGCCCGCTGTCATCTGAGCCGCGTGCTCCAGCTGGTCCGCTATGGCCTCCCAGCTTTCGCGGGCGGCCTTCGTGGAACCGGGAAAGTTTACGACAAGTGTATGACCTCGTTGCATGCAAATAGCACGCGAGAGCATAGCGCGGCGCGTCTTGGTCATCGAGTACGCACGAATTGCCTCTGCAATACCCGGCACATCGCGGTCGCAGACGGCACGCGTCGCCTCGGGCGTCACATCGCGCATCGAAAGCCCCGTGCCGCCGCAGGTGAGCACGACATTGGCGTGGCACTCATCGGCGGCTTCCACAATGGCATCACCAATCTCGCTGACGTCATCGCGCACGACCACATGTGAGGCGACCGTCCAGCCCTGCGCCTCGATAAGTTCCTCGAGTGCAGCTCCAGCCTCGTCCTGGGCAAGATCGCGCGTATCCGAGCACGTCACAATCGAAATCTTCAGCTCCATAGCATTCCTCCTACAACACCGTTCCCTCGGGCAGGTCGACACGCACGACATCCACGACGTCGCCTGCCTTGAGCTCACACGGCCCTTCGTCAATACGCAGCAGACAGTTGGCACGCTGCATCGTGCCGAGCAGCGCCGAATTCTGCGTCTTGGCCTCGGTCACCAGCAGCTCATCGGTCTCGGGGTCGCGCAAAACCGTGGCGCGATCGAAGAAGCGTCGGTCCTGGCGCTTTTTCACACCGTGGGTAAGAACCGCTCGCTGCACGGGGCGCGCCCCCTCGGCAAAACCACGCATCTTGCGAATCGCCGGGCGCGCGAGCATCTCAAAGCCCACATACGCCGCAGCCGGATTGCCTGAAAGCCCCAGGTAGGGCTTACCCCCGAGCAAGCCAAACGTGATGGCCTTGCCCGGACGCATCGAGATGCGATCGAACAGCACCTCGCCCTCGCGCCGGACGAGCGCCGTCACGTAGTCGTAATCGCCCGCCGAGGCGCCACCGCTCGTAATGACAAAATCGCACTCCTGCACGGCGCGATGCACCAGTTCGGCAATCGCCTGCTCATCGTCGGGCGCAATGCCGTAGAACACGGGCTCGGCTCCTGCATCGAGCGCCTCGGCCATCAACGCCGAGGAGTTGGAGTCGCGAATCTGCCCGCGCGCCGGCACGTTACTCGGTGCGACCAGTTCCGTGCCCAGCGAGATGATGCCCACACGTGGGGCAGCGTGCACCTTCACGCTCGCGTATCCGGCGCTTGCCAGCAGACCCGCGCCCGCCGGAGCCACGACCTCGCCGGCGCGCATCACAGCATCGCCGGCATGGGCCTCCTCGGCGGCAGAGCGAACGTTCTCCCCTACCTTGGCCGGCGCCGAGAAGCGAACGTGCGAGCCCTCGTTGCCATCGCCGTCAAGCACGTCGACGATCTCGTATTTCACTACGGCGTCAGCACCCTCGGGCACCGGCGCGCCCGTCATGATGCGGACGGTCTCGCCCGTGCCGACCACGCCCTCAAAGACATGGCCCGCTGCCTCGTGTCCGATAACGTCGAGCGTCACCGGCGTCTCACCAGACGCCTGCGCCAAGTCCGCCGAGCGCACGGCATATCCGTCCATAGCGCTGTTGGCAAACGGCGAGATGTCGATATCGGCCACCGCGTCCTCGGCCAAGGGAAGACCGGCGGCCTGCCACACGGGAATCTCGACGAGATCGGTCGGAGCAACGTGCGACAGAACGATCGACTGCGCGTCCTCCAGCGGAATGAGTTTCTCTGCCATATGCACCTCTTTAATGCCACGGCGCACAACAGGGACGCCGATTCTTTATGCTTGTCTCAGTATAATCCCCCGACGCGCGACCGCGATTTGGCCTGTACCCGCAAATACACCTGTCGGCCGCACCTTGATTATCGACTTCATCCGAACACCTCCCAC
>URTZ01000049.1 GCA_900550825.1 uncultured Collinsella sp.
CATACAGCCGCACCAAGATGCTGTTCAACGACTTTGTGGATGTGCTCAAGATCCCCGATATCGCGGTCATCACCCCCATTATGGGCAGCCGCGAGCCCAACGACCCCACCATCACCAGCGCGAAGCTGGCGGCACAGATCCCCGGTTCCGTGCTGGTCAACAGCCTGGAAGAGGCTGCCGACTGGGTGAAGCAGAACGCCCGCGAGGGAGATATGGTCATCACGCTGGGCTGCGGTGATATCTATAAGGCCAGCAAGATGATGGTGGCCGGCAACCAGTAAACGGACATAAAAAAATACGTCTTGCAGACGCAAGGCGTATTTTTTTATGTCTCAGTGGCCGCGGCGCTTTAAAATTTCGTCCAGGATGGCGTCTGCCACGTCGGCTTTGCTCATCAGGGGCAGCTCCCGGGTGCCGTCCGGGGTGATGAACGTGACCACGTTGGTGTCCACGCCGAACCCGGCACCGGAGACCTTGAGGTTGTTCGCCACCACCATGTCCAGATTCTTCTTTTTCAGCTTGGCGGCGGAATTCTCTACCATGTCGCGGGTCTCCATGGAGAAGCCGCAGAGGAACTGCTTGGTCTTCCGGGGGCCGATGGTGCCCAGAATGTCGGCGGTGCGCTCCACGGGGATGGAGAGGTCGCCGTCCTTTTTCTTGATCTTATCGTCGGCCACGGTGGCGGGGCGGTAATCGGCCACGGCAGCGGCCATCACAAGGATGTCCATGTCCGCAAAGCGGCTGGTGACAGCTTCATACATGTCCTGCGCCGTGGTGATGGGCACGTCCTCGGTGAACTTGACCGGGGGCAGGGCCGTGGGGCCGTGGATGAGGGTGACGTCCGCACCCCGCATGGCGGCGGCGCGGGCCACGGCATAGCCCATCTTGCCGGTGGAATGGTTGGTCAGGTAGCGCACCGGGTCCATCGGTTCGCGGGTGCCGCCAGCGGAAACCACCACTTTCATGCCCTGCATGTCTTTTTCGTGTTCCAGCTCCCGTGCCACATAGTCCACCAGTACGCCCTCATCAGGCAGGCGGCCGGAGCCCGTATCGCCGCAGGCCAACAGGCCGGAACCGGAGGGAATGACGGTGAAACCGTAATGTTCCAGCGTTTTTAGGTTATCCTGGGTGATGGGGTTTTCCAGCATATGGGTGTTCATGGCGGGGGCCACCAGCTTGGGGCAGCGGGCCGCCAGGGTAACGGTGGTCAGCATGTCATCCGCCAGGCCGTGGGCCAGCTTGGCGATCACATTTGCGGTTGCCGGGGCGATCAGCATCAAATCCGCCGCGTTGGCCAGCGAAACATGGGCCACATCATACTGGAAGTTGCGGTCAAAGGTATCCACAATGCAGCGGTTGTTGGTCAGGGTTTCAAACACCAGCGGGGTGATAAACTCCGTGGCGTTTTTGGTCATCAGCACATGCACATTGGCGCCGGCTTTGGCCAGGGCATGGGCCACATTGGGCATTTTATAAGCAGCAATCCCGCCGGTAATGCCCAGCAGGATCGTTTTTCCCTCAAGTTGCATTGAATTGTTGGGTGCCGCCATCGTTTAAGCTTCCTTGCTGGGGAGCACGAGCAGGCGGTGGCAGTACGGGCAGTGCGTAATCTCGCTACCGTCGTGGTTGAGGTCGCTCATGGACGACGCCTGCAGCGCGGTGTGGCAGACCGTGGGGATGTTGCCCTTGATGGTCTCGACGGCCAGGCCGCGGAACTGCTTGAGCAGACGCTCGTAATCGGTGAGCACGTCGGTCGGCAGCGTGGCGGCAAGCGCGGTACGCTCCTTGGTGGCGGCATCGATCTGAGCCTGCAGATCGGCAGCCTTGGTACGGGCGGCCTTGGTGTCGGCCTTTACGCCCTCCTCGAACTTGGCGATGATGGCCTGCGCGCGAGCCTCGCGGTCAAGCGCTTCCTTATGGGCGACGACGACGTCCTTGCGGGTGTGCTCGATCTTGTCCAGACGTTTTGCCAGGGTGGCGAGCTCGTTTTCCAAATCCTGGACTTCGCGGTAGTCAGAGCCATCGACGTGACGCTTCTTTGCGGCCTCGATGGCGTTATTGGTCTGGATCTCGGTGGTGTTGAGATCGTCGAGCTCAATGTCCAGATCCTTGCGCTGGGCGTAGAGTTTGGTCATCTCGGACTTGAGCTTCACATAGGTCTTACGCTTTGAGGCGAGCTCCTTGAGCTCCGGCATATTGGCAAGTTCGCTCTTGTTGCGGGCGAGCTCCAAATCGATCTGTTGCAGCTTGAGTAGCGTAGCGCCGGCGCTCATAAGTTCTCTCCTTTTGTCACAGTCCACCATTGGCAAGGGTTCAGTATTTTAATCGCATGACGGGGGTCGACCCCGGCGTCAACTGCAGAGTTCATCAATATATCAACGAACGGCTCCTCGGAGCGGTCGTGGCCGAGCAGAATCACGCTCAGGCCACGCAAGGCAAGGTCCTGCGCCACGTGGTAGCCGGCCTCTCCGGTCACAATAACATCTGCGCCCGCGGCGATGGCAAGCTCACCAAAGTCGCCGAGGGAGCCGCCAAGAATGGCGACGGTGCGGCACGGGCGATCGGCTTCGCCCCACACACGCGGGTCGCTGCCGAAGGTCGTGGCAGCACGGGTGGCAAGATCGCGCAGCGTGCACGGGTCGTTGAGCGTTGCAAGCGCGCCCAGGCCGGTGGCTTCGGGGTTGTCCACGTGCTCCAGTGAGCTCACGGGTGCAGCACCCAGCAGCTCGCTCAGACAGACACGGGCTTCGTGTGAGCGGTCCAGGTTGGTGTGGAGCGAGATAATGCTCACGCCGCAGCGGGCAGCCTCGAAGAGGGCCGCACTGCACTGGGGTCGTGTGGCATCCGCCGGACAAAAGGCCTCGGGTGCCTTGATGTATATGGGATGATGCGTCAGCAGCACGTTGGCGCTTGCTTCTTGGGCGCGGCGAACATTAGCCTCGGTCGCATCGAGTGCGCAGGCAACGCCGGTGATCTCCGCGGCCGGATCGCCAACGGAGAGTCCTACGTGATCCCAGCCCTCGGCGTCCGCCTTGGGGTAGCGCGTCAGCAGCGCACGTTCAAGCTCGGAGACGATCATGCGGCGCCTACGATCGAGAGCAGCGTCTGGGCAAAGTCGTCCAGATCGCTCGGATTCACGCGGTCATCAAACGAGATGCGCAGCGACCCCAATGCCTGCTCGCGACCAATGCCCATGGCGCTGAGCACGTGGCTCGGGTCCATGCTGCCGCTCGAGCAAGCCGATCCAGCCGAAACCTCAAAACCGGCGGCATCGAGCTTGATGATGAGCTCTTCGGAGTCCATGCCGTCGACGTAGATTGAAACCATACCCGGCAGACGGTCTGCCTGCGCGTAGTCGCCCATCGTAGCGTGAATGTGCGGATGGGCCGTAAGCGTGGCGTAGAGCTTGTCGGATAAGGCCTGCAGCGTTGTACGCTCCTGGGCAACATTCGGCAACAGCGCGGAAGCGGCAGCGGCAAAAGCCAGCTGCGTGCGCAGATCCTGCGTACCGGCGCGACGGCCGGCTTCCTGTCCACCGCCAAAGATTCGGGGGCGCAGCGGCGTGCGGTTCTTAAGGTAGAGCGCACCGGATGCCACGGGGCCGCCGATCTTGTGCGCGGCAACGGTCATGGCATCGACACCCAGTTCGGTGACATCGAGCGGAATGTGCAAATAGCCCTGGATGGCATCGGTGTGAAACAAAGCGCCGGCAGCATGTGCGGCGGCGGCCAGCTCGCGGATGGGCTGCACCACGCCGGTCTCGTTGTTGGCGACCATAATGCTCACAAGCGCCACGTCGTCGCCGAGCAGCTCCGTGAGCGCAGCGGGCTCAATGTATCCTGCGCGGCAGGGCTGCACCAGGTCGACGGTAAAGCCGGCGGCACGCAGCAGTGGCAGGTTATCCAGAATCGAATCGTGCTCGATGGCCGAAACGATGACGCGATCGCGCTTGCGATCACGTTGACGAGCGCCCTCGGCAAGACCGAGCAGTGCCAGCTGGTTGGCCTCGGTACCGCCGTTGGTAAGGATAATCTCGGACGGGCGAACACGTGCGCCAAAGCTACGGGCGATCTCGCGACGGGCGACTTCAAGGCGTGCGGCGGCCTTGCGGCCGAGCGAATGCAGCGAGTTGGGGTTGACGCCGGCAAGCTCGCTGTCGTCATATTCGCGCTGCGCAAGGAGCGCCTCGGCGCGCATGGGCGTCGAGGCGGCATAGTCAAGATTCACGGGTATGCGGTTTTGACCTGCGGTCATAAGGGTTTATGCCTCCTGTGCAGCCTCGTTGCCCAGCTTCTGCAGCAGCGCAACCTCGGCAGCGGGATCTTCGGACTTAAATACGGCGGAGCCGGCTACGAGCACGTTGGCGCCGGCCTTGACGACGTTTGCGATGTTCTTGGAAGAAATACCACCGTCGACCTCGATGAGGGGCGAAACGCCGTGACGCTCGCACATGGCCGTAAGCTCGTGCAGTTTGGCGATGGTACCGGGGATAAAGCTCTGGCCGCCAAAGCCAGGGTTTACGCTCATCAACAGCACCATATCCACGACGTCGATGATGCTATCGAGTACGCAGACGGGGGTGGCGGGGTTGAGCACCACACCGGCCTTGACGCCGCGCTGCTGCAGATGCGTGAGCGTGCGGTGCAGGTGCGTGGAGGCCTCGTAGTGCACGGTGATCATGTCGGCACCGGCATCGGCGTACCAATCGACCGTCTCGTCGGGGTTCGACACCATCAGGTGCGCGTCGACCGGCACGTCGGTGGAGCGCTTGACGGCCTTAAGGATGTCAACGCCAAAGGTCAGGTTGCCGGTAAAGTGACCGTCCATGACGTCGAAGTGCACGTAGTCGGCACCGGCGATCTTGTCGAGCTCGCCCTTGAGGTTGGCCATGTCGGCCGAAAGGACGGACGGAGCGATTTTGATGGAACCCATGGTAGTAGCCTTTCTGCGCTAGTCGGCGAGTCCGTAGAACTCTTGAGAGGGGACGCGGTCGGTAAGAATCTCGAGTGCCCTATCCAAAGTAACACCGTTGTAGAGCGTTTGCTCTACGGCAAAGGTGAGCGGAATGTCTACGCCCAGTGAACGGGCGAGCTCGCTGACGCTGCGGGCCGCGACGGCACCTTCGACCACCATATGCGTGCGTGCCTGGTACTCGTCGAGCGACACGCCGTGGGCAAACTCGTAGCCAAAAGTGCGGTTGCGCGAATGCTCCGAGGTGCAGGTGGCGATGAGGTCGCCCATGCCGGCAAGCCCCATGCAGGTCATGGCCTGGCCGCCGCGGGCGTGCACCAGGCGGCTGATCTCTGCCAGGCCGCGCGTCATGATAAGAGCAAGCGTGTTGTCGCCCGCGCCGGTACCGGCAGAGATGCCGCACACGATAGCGATGACGTTTTTCATGGCGCCGCAGACCTCGACGCCCGTCATGTCCTGCGACAGGTAGATGCGGAAGGCCGTGGATAGGAGCAGGTTCTTGAAGGTCTCCCCTATCTGCGGATCTTCGCTGGCGATGACGGCGGCCGAAAGCCCGCCGCGGCAGATCTCCTCGGCATGGTTGGGGCCGGAGAGCGCCGCCACGCGCGACTCGTTGCCGATCTCGCTGGCGATGACCTCGCTCATGAGCAGGCCGGACTCGGGCTCGATGCCCTTGGTGAGGCACAGAACCGGCGTCTCGTCCGCGATGAACGGCGCCGCCTGGTGGCAGACGTCGCGCAGATGCGTCGAAGGCACGGCAAAGATGATCGCATCAGCACCGTCGAGCGCCTGGGCCAGGTTCGTCGTGGCGACAACGTTTTCCGGCAGCACGTAGTCCACAAGATAGCGGGGGTTGCGATGCTCACCGTTAATGCCGGCGGCCGTCTGCTCGCTATGGGCCCACATGGTCACGCGCTCGGCTCGCGCGGCGGCAAGGCCGGCGACGGCGGTTCCCCAGGAGCCGGAGCCAATCAGCGCAACATTCATGACTCTCTCCTACTTATCGTCGGGCTCGGTGACGCGCTTGGTAAACGAGAGCTTGGACTCCTTGCCGGCCATGAGCTTTTGGATATTCGAGCGATGGGCCCACACCACGGTGATGCCGATCATCGCCATGCAAAACTTAAGTCCTAGGCTGCTGTACGGAAAGACCGCGCAGGCAGCGATGGGAAGTCCGATGGCGGCGGCAAGCGAACCCACCGACACGTACTTGGTGATGGCAACGGCCACGATAAACATGCCCAACAGCGAAAGTCCGATGGGCCAGCACCAGGCAAGAATCACGCCCAGGCCCACGGCGATGCCCTTACCGCCGTGGAAGCTAAGGTAGGGCGAGAAGATGTGGCCCCACACGGCTGCCAGGCAGATGACGCCGAGCATCCAGTCGCCGGCGGCGCCGGGGGCCATAATGCTCGGCGGAAAACCATAGCCCACGCTCGCGATGAACGGACGCGCGATAAGGACGCAGATGGCGCCCTTCAGGCAGTCGAGCAGCAGCGTGAGCGCCGCGACCTTGGGGCCGGCCACACGCAGGGCGTTGGTGGTGCCGATGTTGCCGGAGCCCGCCTTGCGAATGTCGGTGTGGTTGAACACGCGGCCCAGGATCAGGCCAAACGGAATCGCCCCGATAAAGAACGAGACCACGGCGCAGATGGCGGTCAGCAGAATCGGATTAAGCATCCTTTTGCTCCTTCTTCCTAAAGAAGAGTCGAATGGGCGTGCCGGCAAAGTCGAAGGTCGAGCGCATGCGGTTCTCCACGTAGCGCTGGTAGGTGTCGTTGACCAGGTCGCTGTGGTTGACGAAGAACGTGAACGTCGGCGGGTTGACGCCCGTCTGGGTCACGTAGTGCATGCGCAGGCGGCGCTTGCCGTCCACCACGGTATGACCGAACTCGCGCAGGTCGGTGAGGAACGTGTTGAGGCGCGAGGTGCTGATCTTTTGCGAGCGCGTCTTCTCGGCGGCGTCTACCATTGCCCAGATCTTCTCGACGCTGCGGCCGGTCAGGGCAGAGATGCGCAGGTACTGGGCCCAGGGAGCCATAACGCCCAGACGGCGGTCGATGGTCTCCATGCAGGCCTCGCGCTTACGGTCGTCGTCGAGCAGATCCCACTTGTTGAGCAGCACCACGATGGCGCAGCCGCGCTCGATGGCAAGACCCATGACCTTCTGGTCCTGCTCAGTGACGCCCACGGAGGCATCGACGACGAGCAGCGCCACGTCGGCGCGGTCGATGGCACGCAGGCCGCGGACCATGGAGTAGTACTCGATGTTCTCGTACACAGTGCTCTTCTTGCGGATGCCCGCGGTATCGACCATGCGGTAGTGCTTACCGTTGCGCTCCACGACGGTGTCGATGGCGTCGCGCGTCGTGCCGGCAATGTTGGACACGATAGAGCGGTCGGCGCCCAGGATACGATTGAACAGCGACGACTTACCGGCATTGGGGCGGCCGATGATGGCTACGTTCAGCGCGTCGGGGAACTCATCGGCGACCTCGTCCTCTTCCTCCGGAAGCAGGGCCACGATGTCATCGAGCAGGTCGCCCGTACCGTGGCCATGCAGGGCCGAGAGCGGCGTGGGCTCGCCGATGCCGAGCGAATAGAACTCCCAGATGCTGTCGTTCTCGCGATCGGGGTTGTCGAGCTTGTTCACCAGCAGAAAGACCGGCTTGTCGCAGCGCTTGAGCATGCGTGCGACCGACTCGTCCTCCTCGGTGACGCCGGTGCGGCCATCGACCACAAACAGGATGACGGCGGCTTCCTCGGCGGCGGCGAGCGCCTGGTCGCGGATGGACGTGGCAAAGACGTCGTCGCTCTTGAGCGGCTCGATACCGCCCGTGTCGACGATGGTGAACTCGCGGCCGTTCCAGTCGGCCGTGTGATACGAGCGGTCGCGCGTGACGCCGCGGGACTCATGGACGATGGCGTCCGAGGTCTGGGCCAGGCGGTTGACGAGCGTGGACTTGCCCACGTTGGGGCGTCCGACGACGGCGACGATAGGTTTCATCTGCACTCCTTTAATGGGTAGGGTCAGTGGAATTAGTAGAGTCGGCAGGCACAATGCCAAGGATGTGCTCCAGGGTATCGAGCAGTTCATGCGGCATGGTCGACACCACATGAACCTCGGCGCCGCGACTGGTAAGGCTTGCGAGTAAATCGTCACGATGATACTCGTCAAGCGTCATGCCGTCAGCGTTGAACATGAGCTTAGGCACAAAGAGCATAACCCCCGACAGGTCTTGGGGCAGCTGCTCCAGAATGTCACACGCGACGATGAGGCCGGTCACGTCCACGTTGCCGCCAAAGTAGCGGTTCTTTATGGCCGTGACAGTGCCGGCAAGGCCCTGTGGGGACTCCACGAAGCGCGCCACGGTATCGCGAGCGCTGGCGCCCGAAAGACATATCAGGTGTTGGTCGCGGGCGGTCATAGCCTTGCGAACGCGGGCAAGGCGCTCGGCGTCGGCGATAAGGACATCGTCTGTCTCGTCCAGATACGAGCGGATCATACCGATACCGTCGTAGTACTGTGGGTAGCCGTCGTAAAAGTCCGCCTCGGGAGGCTCGATGCCGGCGTCCAGATAGAACTCGTCGCTCATCTGGAAGGTGTGGCGGCCAAAGCGTTCGTAGGCACGATCCTGGTAGGGACGGATCATGGCAATGGTCTCGCGCGCTAGCTCGGGCTTGTCGCTGTAGGACCAGCTAAAACGGTTCTGATGCTTGGTAAAACCGAGCGGCACAATGCCCAGGCTTGTGATTTGCTCGTGCTCCTCGCAAAAGCGCAGGGTCTTTTCCAGCTCTTCGCCGTCGTTCATGCCAGGGCACAGTACGATCTGGGCGTGGATCTCGATGCCGGCGGCCATGATGGCCTCGAGTACGTCCATGCCGCGCTGGGCGTTGCGGCCCATCATACGACGGCGGACGTCGGGGCTCACGGCATGGACCGACACGTTCATGGGGCTCATGTTGCGGGCGATGACGTTTTGCGCGTCCTCGTCGGTGAGGTTCGTGAGCGTGACGAAGTTGCCCTGCAAAAAGCTCAGGCGGTAGTCGTCGTCGCGAATATAGAGCGTTGAGCGGCCGCCCTTGGGCAGCATGGTCATAAAGCAGAACACGCAGGCGTTTACGCAGGTACGCATGCCATCGAAGATAGGGCCATCGAACTCAAGGCCCCAGTCCTCTCCCGGGAAGCGGTCGAGCTCGACGGAGGTGACGGTGTTGTCGCGCGGATCGAAAACCTCCAGGTCGACGGTATCATCGTCGGCCTCCCAGAGCCACACGATCATATCGGTCAGCTGCTCACCGTTGACCGTGAGCACGCGCATGCCCGGCTCGATACCCACATCCCACGCGGGCGATTCGGGACGCACGTTCTTTACGAGCGCGCCCTCACCCGGCTCGGGGTCGCGGCTGCGCCCGTAATCGGCCACCTCGGCGGCGTATGCGGGTACGGTCTGGTCCATGATTAGTGGTAAAGCTCCTTGATGCGAGCGACGGCTCGTTCGATGTGTTCTTGCGGGGTGGAGGCTCCGGCGGTGATGCCGATGTGGTGGGCGTCGGTAAACCACGCGGCCTCAAGCTCGGAAGCTTCCTCGATGTGATGCGTGTGCTCGCAGACATCGGCACAAATCTGCGCCAGGCGGCGCGTGTTGCCCGAATTCTTTCCGCCCACGACGACCATACAATCACAGCGGTTGGCGAGGGTTGCCGCCGCCTGCTGGCGCTCGCTCGTGGCTGCGCAGATGGTGTTGATCACGCGCAGTTCCTGCACGCGCGGGGTGATGGAGGCCACAACCTCGGCCAGGTTCTGCGCGGTTTGGGTGGTCTGCACAACCAGGCCCACCTTGCCCTTGAGCGGCAGCTCTTCGGCGTCGGCGGCACAGCTCACGACTTGAGCGTCATCACCGGCGTGGCCCAGAATGCCCTCGACCTCTGGATGGCCCGGCTCGCCCACGACGATCACGCGGTAGCCCTCGCGCACCAGGCGCTCGGCCGCCACATGGACCTTCTTCACGTAGGGGCAGGTGGCATCGACCACGGTAAGGCCGCGTTCGCGAGCGGAGTCAATGACCTGCGGCACCACGCCGTGGGCGCGGATGATTACGGTGCCCGACGCGGCGTCGTCCAGGGTATCGGCCAGACCGACGCCTGCCTCGGCAAGCTCGCGCACCACGATGGGGTTATGGATGAGCGGGCCCAGCGTGTGGACCTGAGCGGTCTCCTCCGCCTGCGGCGCGGCGGCCAGTGCCATGTCGAGCGCACGCTGCACGCCGTAGCAGGTGCCGGCGTGGGCAGCGATTTCTATGGTGGGGACGACCTCCTCAGCGGCGGTCGCGGCAGTATTCATGACGTTCTCACCCATGGCTAGAACCTGCCCGGATGCTCGGCACACAGCTCGTCGCGCATGGCGTATACGCGGCTCATTGCCTCGGACTCAAACCAAGCCAGGCGCTCCTTGCGCTTGAGCTCGGCCGGTGCGTCGGATAGCGAGATGGCCTTGCCGGCGCGGATCCAGCACTTTTTGGGGCGCATGAGCTTTTTGCCTTTGGGCGTGATATCGGACCAGCCACAAATGGCGAGCGGGTTGACGGGAGCCTTGCCCATCTGGGCGATAAGCGCAAAGCCGCCATGGACCTCGGGCTTGATCTCGCGCGAGCGGATGCGCGTACCCTCGGGGAAGATCAGGACGTCCTCACCGCGCTGCAGCGCATGCTGGGCGGCACGCAGACACTTCATGTCGGCGGTGCCGCGCTCGACGGGAATGCCGCCCACGCGGCTAAAGGCCCAGCGTACGATCTTGCTCTTGGCAAACTCGGACTTAAAAATGGGGCGAATGCGGCGGCCGCCAAAGAACAACGCCGTCTCCACGGCCAAGAGTTCGGCCATCGAGGTGTGGTTGCAGATAACCACGCTGCCGCGGCCTTCCTGGCGCTCAAACAGCAGGTCGGCGTCCTCGACCTTCCAGCGCCACATAAGCTTGGAGAAGATCCACAGGATGCCCATGACCACGGCGACGATGCCGCGGATGAGCGCCGGGAACTCGGCGTAGGGGGCGTTGTAATAATCCTCGGGCGTCTGCTTAAACAGGCGCATGGGCTACCTCCTTTGGTTGATGAGGTCCTCGATAATGCGGACGACCTCGTCGATGGTGTGGGCGGTGGAGTCGACATGCACCGCGTCCTCGGCGGGAACGAGCGGCGCGACCTCGCGGCTGCTGTCGAGCTTATCGCGCTGCTTGAGGGCGTCGAGGGTCTCGTCGACCTCGGCTTCGAGCTGCTCGGCAGTAAGCGGCTGGGCGTCGTTTTGGTGGCGCTGCAGCACGCGGCGGCGGGCGCGCTCGCGCGGGTCGGCGGTTAGGAACACCTTGACCTGCGCGTTGGGGAACACAACGGTGCCGATGTCGCGACCCTCGGCCACGATATCGCGGTCCTCGGCGGCGCGGCGCTGATGGATGAGCATGGCGGCGCGTACGCCCGGGTAGGCCGAGACCTTGGAGACGTTGGCGTCGACCTGCGGGGTGCGGATGGCAGCCGATGCGTCCTGGCCGTCGATGGTCAGGCGCGTGTCCTCGCCGGTGCCGTTGGTAAAGCGGATCTCGATCTGTTCGGCGAGGGCGTCGATGGCCG